>NZZH01000050.1 GCA_002702405.1 Flavobacteriaceae bacterium
AACAGTAGTAATCCTTCCTAATCTGACCATTTGCCCATCAGTTGCATCTGATTTTAAAAATCTTTTATAAAAATCATTTACAACATAAGAAGAACCCCAATTTAGATGAGATGCTATTGTAGACATGAAAGCAGCTGCTAAAGAAGCCAACAAAAGACCTAATAAGCCAGATGGCAGCAACGTCATCATGGCTGGATAAGCTAAATCATGCCCTATAACACTTGAATCAATATCAGGAAACGCCAATTGAAGGTCATCTAAATTTGGAAAAACAATTAGTGATGCTAAAGCAACTAAAATCCAAGGCCATGGACGAATAGCATAGTGCATGAAATTAAAAAGCAAAGTAGCCCAAACTGCATGATTTTCATTTTTGGCAGAAAGCATTCTTTGAGCGACATATCCACCCCCTCCAGGTTCAGCGCCGGGGTACCAAACGCTCCACCATTGAAGCGCTAAAGGAAGTAAAAAAATAGTCAAAAAAACTTCTGTGTTTGAAATATCAGGAATTAAATCAAGCTTTGGAACAATATCTGGGTGATTAATTAAATTATCTAGTCCTCCAACTTGAGGAAGATTAACAATTACTGCTGCAGCCCAAAATGTGGCAACCATGGCTAGTGTAAATTGAAAAAAATCAGTCATTATTACACTCTTTAACCCTCCAATTGAACTATACATCACTGCAACAGAGCAAGCTATTATTAAAGTTTCCTCAGGTTCTAATCCTAGCATTACACCACCAATTTTTATAGCAGCAAGACATACGGTAGCCATTATCATAATATTGAAAAATACTCCTAAGTAAACAGCTCTAAATCCTCTCAAAAAAGCAGCTCCTTTGCCTCCATATCTTAATTCATAAAACTCTAAATCTGTTAAAACTTCTGATCTCCTCCAAAGTTTTGCATAAACAAACACTGTAAGCATGCCAGTTAATAAGAAGGCCCACCAAACCCAATTCCCAGAAACCCCATTTGTTCGAACAATATCCGTTACAAGATTTGGTGTATCAGCGGAAAAGGTAGTTGCTACCATTGAAATTCCAAGTAACCACCAAGGCATATTTCTCCCGGAAAGGAAAAACTCATTAACACTTTTCCCTGCTTTTTTTGATGCCCAAAAACCAATTGATAATAATATTATGAAAAACGCAGCGAGAATATACCAATCAAGAGATGATAATTGCATCTTAAATTATTTGCTTCTAATGTACATTATTAATCTTGTATTTTCTAAAAAACATATCAAATAGTAAGGTGATTTAATGATTTCAAAGTAGGTTTGTAATTAAAATAGTATTGAATGCTAAATTACAAGACTAAAATAAAAGCATTTGTTTTTTGTTTTATCCTTTTTTCTTCAAGTTTAATTAGTCAAGAAAGCTCAAAAGAGGAAAAAAGAAAATTCCCCATCTTACCCAATCAGAACAAAAAAAGTCTCTTAAATATTGAAAATGAAAATAAATTTCTTCAAGGAAATTTTCTAATTAAACCATTGGATATTACTGACCCTAAAAATAACTTAAACAACCCTCCTTTAAATTTAGAAACACAGGAAAATTTTTTAAACTCTGGAGATTACTTTGCAAAAAAACTAAATAAAAAAGAGAAAGATAAAAATCCTAGAAACTTTAAAACAGATCAATACCTTGGTGATTTTAGACTTAATGATTCAAGTGTGAGGATAATATTTAGAGATCATGAAATGCCTGATGGAGATAGAGTTAAAATCACTCATAATGACGTTGTACTTTTCCCCGATGTAACTCTTTTTCAAAATTTTGTAGGCTTAACTTTGAATTTAGTTTCTGGGTTTAATAAAATTGATTTCATTGCTCTGAATCAAGGAAGCTCAGGTCCTAATACAGCAGAGGTTAGAGTTTATAATGAAAATGGAGATTTGGTTTCAGCAAATCAGTGGAACTTGGCCACTGGTGTTAGAGCAACTTATCTTCTTGTTAAAGAATAATAATCTCTCGAGATAAATCTAATTCAAGGCTTATACCATGATTTTAATTATCACCTCATTTTTAACTAACCATAAACTTCTAGGATTGAAGTAATAAATCGGTTAACTTCCTGCGATGTTCCGCAGCTTATTCTACACCAATCATAAAACGGGGGAAAAGGACGTCCAATTCTAACTCCTTTTTCTAACATCGTTGGGCCAAGTTTTCTTATGTCTATTCCCGATTTGAAGAAAATAAAATTTGTATGAGATCTAACATACCTTAATCCAAGATGATCAAGTGTTTTATAGATGCTTTCTTTTGCTTCATTTGTTTTATTTATGGAAAAATTGAAAAATTCTTTATCAACAAGAGCCTCTTTAGCCCCTTCTATTGCAAGAACATTACTCATTGCAACAATATTTTCTCTAATTTTTTTTGCTAGTTCAGGTTTAGCTATTAGATATCCTATTCTAAGTCCTGCCATTCCATAAACTTTTGAAAAGGTTTTGGAAACAACAACATTAAGCCCTTGTTTAACCAAATTTATCATAGAAGGATAATCTTGTTGCTCAATAAATTCATAGTAAGCCTCATCGCTAAATAAAACTGTATCCTTACTAACAGTACTACAAAAATCATTCAGCTTTTCTTTAGGCACCAAAGTTCCTGTTGGATTATTTGGATTACACAGAAAAACTAACTTAGTTTTTTTAGAAATTCTCTTTTCAATCTCATCAAGATCATAACCCATATCGCTGGACACGGGAACCCAATTAATAGTAGCTCCCCACTTTTGAGCATAATCCGTAAGAGCTAGAAAAGTTGGCTTCGCTGCAATTATTTCTCCACCCCCTCTAGAAAAAGTAACCCCTGTAATTCTTAAACCTTCTGTTGAACCACCAGTAATAATAATACTTTCTGGATCTACAGAATGTTTTCTCGCGAGAATAATGGAAAGGTCATCAGCATAAGAATATGGATATCTACATCCATACTCAAAAGACTTTTTAACTCTCTCCAGAACCCTTTTTGAAGGGCCATAAGGATTTTCATTTGAACTTAACTTTATGGGTAAATTATACTTACGTTGATTAAAATGTTTTTCTTCATTAGCATTTAAAAAAGTTGAAGGCGCCAAAATTAAACCTCCAATACCAAGAGAAGACTTTAACCATTCTCTTCTATTTTGTTTCATTTCTATTTTTTATCTTTTAAATTTAAGAATTAGAAATTAGAAATGAGTTCCCTTTTTGAAACAATTGAATCTTTTTTAAGCCTAATTATAGCTCCTTTAGAATGGATAATGCTTTTTTTGGTTATTGGAGGAGGTTTGTACCTAACAATTCACTCTCGCGCTTATCCGATTACTAGAATAAAAAGTGCTTTCAAATTATTATTTTCAAATGAGGCATCTAGTTCTGGAATCTCNAGATTTCAAGCANTATCAGCTGTATTGGCTGCAACTGTTGGNCTGGGCAATATATCCGGTGTTGCAATAGCAATCCATATGGGAGGCCCTGGTGTTCTCGTTTGGATGTGGTTAACTGCTATAATTGGCTCAACAATTAAATTTTACTCATGCTCTTTATCTGTATCGCTAAGANCTTATGATGATGAACAAAATCCCTTGGGAGGACCTATGTATTATATGTCTATGGGAATAAAAAANTGGGGTAAGCCAATGGCTATTTGGTTCTCTATAGCAGGATTATTNGGGGTATTGCCAGCTTTTACAGCTAATCAATTAACAGAAACTTTTTTAAATGTGGTTGATCCAATTAATTTATCTCAATCTGANAGCCCATTTATATGGAAATTTATTTTTGGAGTTTTCTTGTCAATAATTAGTGCAGTTGTAATATTTGGAGGATTAAAATCCATTGTAAGAGTAAGTTCNAATCTNGTTCCATCGATGGTTGTTTTATANCTTTTAATGGGATTGTCTATTCTAGTTTTAAACTTTGATAAAATTATTCCAACCTTTACTTTAATTTTTCAAGAGGCTTTTAATTTAAAAAGCATCTATGCTGGTGGGTTCTGGGGACTAGTTTTACTCGGCNTTAGAAGAGCAGTATTTTCAAATGAAAGTGGAGTAGGGAATGCTCCNATGTACCATGGNCAATCTGAAACGAAAACAGGAACTGATGAAGGTCTTGTAGCCATGCTTGGTCCTTTATTAGATACTGTTTTNGTTTGTACAATTACTGGCTTAATTGTAATAATTAGTGGAGCCTANATTGGAAATGATTTGAATGGAATTTCACTAACGCTCGAAGCATTTAGAAGACTTTTCTTTGGCTTTGGNGACATNCTTCTAATGATAATGGCTTTTTCTTTTGGTCTTTCTACACTTTTAACATACTCTTACTATGGAGTTAAATGCCTTGGTTTTCTGACAAAAAAATCTTTNGGTAATTTGTATAACTATATATATATCTTAAGCATTATTATTTCAGCAGTCGTTACTTTAGATATTGTAATNGGGATTATTGATATTGCTTTTGCCCTAATGTGTATTCCAAATATGATAGCGCTCTTAATTCTTTCTCCAAAAGTTAAAAATGAAATGATACAAAGAGGCTGGTTTAAAAACTAATTGAATTTATTTTCTTCGTTTAATTACAAATCCAAGAAATAATAAAATAAAACCCCAAACNAAATATGGTGTATCTATAAAAGAAAGATTTGAATACATCAAATAAACAATTGTAAAACAAATCCCAGATAATANAAATGAAAGAATCTTTAGGACAATTCTAAAATTCATATTCAAAAATATTAATATATAATTTAATTAAAGTATTTTTAAATAAGAGTGNTGGGAAATTTTGGGTTCAGAANATNGAAACAAAAGGAAATTTTCTTTGAATAAAGTAATTTCATATCAACAAATTCTNCAATGCTTCTTTTTAAAAATATTAACGGGGAAATAATTGATCCCTTAAGTCATACTTTAAAAGTTTTAAAAAATTCTCCCTANAGTCAGATTCATATTGGATCTGATTCACAAAATGTTGGNAAAAAAACNAAATATGTTACAGCAATAGCATATAGATTTGGAAGCAGAGGAGTCCATTATATAATNAGTAAAAAAGATGAAATAATTATAGATGATATATGGAAGCGTTTATGGAAAGAAGCTGAAATGAGTATAGAAGTAGCTGAATGGCTTTCAAANCAAATTAATGTTAAAATNGAAATAGATATGGATTACAATAATGATGAAAANTTCATATCAAATAAATTGATTTCAGCTGCAAAGGGNTGGGCAAATTCTTTAGGATATAAAGTNAANGTNAANCCNNATAANCAGATNGCTACNAAGGCGGCAGATCACCACTGTAAATAACNTTATCCTTTTTTAATTAAGTNCCATATTTTTGAAGGCCCAAACCGAANAAAATCNGTTGTTNNAATTCCTGTATGTTTTTCNATTNTCTNTATTTCTTTTTCAGCTTNCTCNTTTGAAAGGTGATATGTGTTTAGAGCAATTCCTATAACTTTTGNGCTTTTNTANGTNCCACAAACAGAGACAAGATCTTCATTGAGTTTTATAAATTTATTTANATCAGGGAATAAAATATTTTTTGGATGTCTTAATGATCTGGCGGAAGCTCTATGGCAAAGAATCATATGAGTTGGACAACTCCCTCGCATTAAAGGGAGAGTAGCAGTACTTCCAGGATGAAGGATTGAACCCTGCCCCTCTATAATGATCAATTCTTTATCTTTCTCATCCATAATTACTTTTTCAACTGCACCACATGCGTGATCNACCATATAGGCGTCAAGNGGAATCCCTTTGCCTGTAATGGTAATTCCTACTTGACCTGTTGCAATAAAGCTACTTTTATAACCATCTTTTTTAGCCATTGAAAATAATTCAAGACCTGAAGTCATTTTACCAGAGCCCATATCTGTTCCTATCATTAAGACCCTAATGTTATTTAGTNTCATNGCCTTTCCACTACCAATATNAGGAACNAATTGTGGAACTCTTACATCCCAAATCCATTGATTATCATGTTGGATAAGGTCATTATATCGATCTGCTAATTGATCATGCATTCCATTCACTAGTGATAATCCTTTTTCCAAAGCTTCCTTTANCAAACCAATCCATTCATCTAGTATTTTACCGCCAGAATTTGCAATNCCAAGTATCAAGACTTCAGCNCCTAANTCTATTGCNTGTTTTAGGGATTTTACTATCGGTATGTTTTTAGATATATCATGTTGAGAGGAGATATCAGAGTCAGCATTTTTGGAATCTATTACTGCAACAATTTTATTTGGAAGATATCGAATAGCACCTATTCCCATCTTGCCATATTCACTATGCAAATGCCCTTCAAGATATATGGCTACNCTTTGATTTTCTTTAAGCATAAAACTCTTTTTTTAGTATACCTCCATGTCCATGGCCGTCANCTGGCATTGTAACTCCTTTAACAAGAAGGGGCCCTTTGGCAGGATCGGGATTCAAATTATAATGAGAATCTAAATCAATNTAATCAATTGCTCCAGATATTGAAGCTGCTGCNGANATNGATACAGATGACTCACTCATACANCCAATCATTGTNTTAAGATTAAGNGATTTTGCAAAATNAATTATTTTCAATGCTTCNGTTATGCCTCCACACTTCATTAATTTCATNTTCACACCATNCACACAATCAGCNAGTTTATTTACATCTTCAGAAAATCGNCAAGACTCATCAGCATAAATTGGTAAAACACTTTTTTTTATTAAATATTTTAACTCTTTTTCTTGNCCTTCCTCTAATGGCTGCTCAATATATTCAACNCCTCTTTCTGATAACCATTTAATCATTTCTAAAGCGTCTTCAGTTGACCATCCTCCATTAGCATCAACTCTGATTTTTGCTTTAAACATTTTATTACTATCCAAAACCTGAGAAAACATCTCTTTATCCGACTCAATCCCATCAGGTGAACCTAACTTGATTTTTAACGAATTAAAATTTTTCCCTTGCATGATCATTGGTATTCTTTCTTTTATTATATGTGGAGGGTTTATCCCAATTGTAACAGAAGTNGGAACAAAAGGTTTTTTAATTCCAAGGTANTTGTGAAGTGGTAATTTCGCTTCTTTTGCNTTCCAGTCCCAAATTGCCATATCNAGACCAGCATATGCACAGGGAGCAATTTNCATCTCCTTAGAAATATTATTCATTTCTTCTAATGAAATTTCATCAATACCAANTTCAATTAATCTTTTCAATTCTTGCTCTACTATTTCACAAGTTGCAGCTTTTTCCGTTTTCCCAGGAGCAACTTCCCCCCAGCCAGTAATCCCATTTTTTTTATATTCTATAAATAGATTAAATGAATCTCCTTTAACTCCTCTNCTAATTTCCAAAGGGAATCTTTTCTTAATTAATACCTTGTAAAATTTAATTTCTGGTTCCAAAAAAACTTTTTTTAAAAGTAAATAAAAAGAGAGTNAAAATTATGCCTAATAAATTAAAAATAGCATCAAAAAAACTTCCTTCTCTATACTCAGTTAAAATAGGTTGAAGGATTTCAATAAAGATGCCAAGTAAAAATGATATTGATGCTGATAACAAAAAAGGGTTAGCTAAATATAACTCCTCTTTGAATGTTTTTATTAAGCTAAAGGTGAGTAAAAAATATAAAAAGAAATGTCCTATTTTATCTTGATTTTTAAACAGTGGTTCTTTATCAGAAATTGCAAAGGGATAAAAACTTAGAAATAAAATAATCAATATTAATAAAACTGAACTCAGAGTCCAAAAATGTAATTTCACCTTGTTCAAATTAATTTATTGTCTTCGTCTTAAATAGATAAAACCTTTTCTGGCTGCCTGTCCATCTCCAAGGTCTAAAATATAGAAATAAGTTCCTTCGGGCAGATTTGCATCAGATCCAAGATTATTNCCNNCTNTTTGCTCTCCATTCCAATCATTTAAATAGGGGCCTTGATCAAGAACTTTCATTTCCCATCTTGAATATATAATAACTCTGTTGTTNGGNAATTTTGATAATCCTTTGATAAACCAAAAATCATTTATGCCATCATTGTCNGGAGAGAAAGCATTAGGAATAAAAAGCTCCTGGTAATCAAGTGATGACTCATCAGAAAAAATCTCCTCAGAGCAAACCATTGAAGTGTCTCTTAAAGANGNTCTAAATTTCCATCCCACCCATTCATCTCTTGAATTATATATTTTTAAATTATAGCTAGTTACACCCTGAAAATCTGACGATTCTTGTAGATCAGACCAAGAATTCCCGGAATCTTTACTGATCTGCCATTTAATTTCAATGTCTTGTTGAGGGGATGTCTCTATTTTAATTTCAATCATTTCATCAGGAGCAACCTTCACAAGTTCTTCTGGCTGTGTGATAATTTGAATCTGAATAAGATCCTCTAGGTAATCCAAAACTCCAGAATTATCATTATCTATAGGAGTGGCATATCCAGCAGCTGAAATAACTAGTCCATTATTATCAACAATTACAGGATTTGAACCTAAAAATCCATCCCCATTAGGATCTGAAAATCCNGCTTCTACTACATCTGAACAATTATCACCATCGCTATCTGCATCTATTCGATTTGGAAATCCATCCTGATCCAAATCTCCCTCTCCTTCTTCAATATCTAGAATTCCATCATTATCATCATCTAAATCATCTGAATTCTTTACTCCATCATTGTCACAATCTTGATCAACTGTAACTGGCAGTGTTATACTTGTCCCAATAAAATCGCATGAGTTTCTTGGATTTGTTCCATCATTTNNCTCAGTAATATTTAGNACNCCATCCCCATCAATATCTTCATCACACAAGTCCCCTATAGCATCATTGTCGAAATCTAATTGATNAGGGTTAGNAGTTGTAGGACAATTATCTAAACTAATATGAGTNTTGTCATTATCATTATCCACATCATTATCAAGGGTAACAAGATCAATTCGAACTGTCTCAAATGATTTGAAATTTGGTTCATTAGTATTTGGATCAACACTTATAAGTAATTGAGAAGATATTGGTCCATCAAAAAGTAGATCATCCACTCCTGTTAGAATAACTTGTTGTTCAGTATCCNAATTTGAAGGATTAAATATAAGTTGAACAAGGTTCACACTGACCTCAGAAAAATCAGTCAATGTCAAATAAAGTATAACTTCGCTCTGAGGCTCNGCAGATAATTTTAAATTAATTTCACAGGTTGTNCCATCTTCAGAAAGTACTTGGGGATCTGAGTANATTAAACTGTTATNNGTNGANGAGGATCCTGTCCCAAGTGGTGAAAANATCCATATCCCTTNAGAATCATTATCTAAATTAATTAACTGCACATCAGCAACATTTGATGCNTCNAGATTNTCATAAACAGGATCTCCAGATGAAGGATCNCCAGTAACAAAAATTCTNATTTGATNNCCATCAATNACNAAATCNTCAACTCCATCAATTATAATTTCATTCATTTCAGGTTTATCCCAATTTTCATTTTCAATGNTTATTGATGTATCTGTAAGGTCCATCTCTGTGTCAGCTGATCTTGAGGATCNTGAATTATATTTNGCTCTAGATGCAGTTGCTGTAATAGTAGTATCCTGGGGTTCNTCAGNCATTGCAAAAGNATAAGGAATTTCAAGNGATAGCGGCATGCTAACAGATGCATTNCCTGATGGTTTAGATAATAAATTAAATCTTATTTTNACACTCTNNCCAGATTCACTAGTTGTAAAATCATTATNAGCNANNCTAACAAAAATTCCAGGNTTATCATTGTCTTGNTTAGTCATTGANATNGNNGCNATNTCTGAAGGCAATAAAACTTGATAATTAGGNTCATCTGTAACAATACTTGTTATACTNACCAAATANTCAATCGCACCATCTGTNANTGGAATACTGTCATCNACNCCATCTATCCTTATGNTTTGNGGTATATCCCAATTAGTAGATGAAAAAANAATTGTTTCATCAGTAAANCCTTCTTCTTCATTATTGCTAACAAATGAGATTGTAACGTCTTGAGATGGAGGNGTTGTTAATGTAACAGTTATATAACCTTCATCTCCATCTTCACTGGTTAAATTATCTGTTGCTACTAGTAATATTCCTGCAACATCATCATCCATGGTAATCACATTAACTTCTTGAGATGGTTCATCAAGAAAGTAGGGGTCGGAAAAGGGATCTACCGAAACAGTAATCACAGACCATTGATCTCCATCGATTAACAGATCATCTTCGCTATTGATTATNACACTTTGAGGAATATNCCAATTTA
Source organism: Flavobacteriaceae bacterium (assembly GCA_002702405.1). Next base: position 10,254 of record NZZH01000050.1, read on the forward strand.
AAGGAGTNAAGGTNAGNCTTATAGATGANNNATCTACANTAGCTTCTGTAGTATCGCCTGCNGTAACATCCAAATAAACATCAACGTTNGGCTCTATATCTAATACGACAGAAAAATTAGCTGAGTTATCAGGNTCAGATAAATTATTTGATATAGGGCCAAGNCTAAATCCAGCTTGATCGTTATCTGTATTTTTAAAGACAAGATCCGCTATATCAAAATCTTCAAGCCCGTCATATGATGGGTCTGCTGATGTAGGATCCCCTGTCACTAGGACTAAGAAAATATCACCATCTAAAATTTCATCGTCTAAACCAGTTATAGTCACTCGATTGTTCTCTGGAATATTCCAATCATCACCGTCAATGAATATAGTGTCTGTTGATAGACCTGCTTCATCTGTATCTCCTTGAATTTGAATCGGGAAAGTAACATTTGCACCTCCCAAAGGCTTTGAAAGCAATTCAAACTGAACTACCATTTGATCTCCATACTCACTAGTGCTTGTAAGTGATGCAACAACTGATAAAACAATACCGGGAGCATTATTATCCTGGTTAGTCATGTCGACATCATCAACAGTTGACCCGTCTAGAGCGTTATAAGCAGCATCTGTCGAACTAACATTACCTGTTATGATCTTGTAATCTATGTTCCCATCACTAAAAGGGAATGGGGTGTCAGGAAGTCCTGTGACAACAATGGTTTTAGGAGCATTCCAATCGGAAGGGGAAAATGTGACAGAGCTTTGGACTGACCCCTCAGTTAGGTCACTACTAGAAAGAACTATATGAACTATTCCTGATGGTATTGTTAAAAGTCTAATGGTAAATCTCCCCTCATCACCGTTTTCATCAGTTAAATTATCCACCGGTAAAATTTCAAATCCAGCAACATCTGTATCTATAATTGTAACAGGGATACTTCTCATGCCAGTATATTGATAGCAATTTGCTGTACTGGATACATTTACCGTAATCTCCGGATAAATACATTGATCACCATCAATAATAAAGTCCTGTTGAGGAGATACCGTTATTTCTTGGGGAACATTCCAGTTAGTAGTAGAAAATTCTACTGATGTTGGTGAGATTACGGCTTCAGTAATATCGGGATTACTTATATCTAAAACTACAGTTGATCCTGGTTCAGAATCCAAAACTATTGAAAAAGTACTTGGGGAATCTGTCTCACTCAAAGAAACGTTATTCCCAGAATTATTAAGTGGAGTACAATCAAGCCAATACCATCCACCTGTTTCAGAAGAGTTCCCCTCAGAATAATCTGGTGCACTTAGGTCTTGAAAAAGTCCAAACCAACCTGAAGAAACAGCAACTCTAATAGAATATATATAATTATACTCTTCGATTGAATTTATGATTAATAATGATCCTCCTTCATTTTCACATGCAAGTTTTGCAGAGGCAAAATTTGAAGTTGTGCTAGACTTATAATATGAACTTCCTCCAAAAGTTCCTGCCAGTGTATAACCAGCAGGAGCAGCAATTGAAGAACTTAATTCTAATATATGTGCTCTAATTTGATTTTGTCCTAAATCATTAAATGTACCAAGAGACCCGCTAAATTCTCCATGATTTTCACCACCACCTCCATTTGGTTCACCAACGGTCCATTTATCACTTAGATCAACACCGCTTGGGCTTATTGTAATGGTGCGCTCAGGGAGCATAACTAGACCAGCAGGAGGAAAAGAAAAAGTTTTACATGCATGGTTGTTTTTCCATGTTGCTACTCTATATTCTGACCCGTTTAAAGAATAATCACTAGGTGTAACAGATAGACTAGAACTGTCTGTATTAGAATAGACTGAATCATCATTGATATCATCCCAGTCTGTTCCATTATATACTTGCCACTTATATACTGCATTAGCAGTGTCTGTGGCAACTTCATAAGTTGCAGTATCTCCCAAACAAATAGTCTGGGTTGTAGGGAGAGAGGTGATGATAACAGCACTACCTGATTGAAGAAAATCATATACTGAATTGGAATCACCATCTAGAGGTGTCGTATATGCAACTCCTTCAGAAGTAACTACTCCAAGACTATTAACAGTAACCGAACTTGTACCCAAAATACCATCTATATCTGTATCTAAAAATCCAGCTTCGGAAGTATCAAAACAAGAATCTGCATCACTATCAAGATCATAGGAATTATAGGCTCCATCTAGATCCGTATCTTTCGGCCAATGACTCAAACCTACCAGCAAAGATACTTCTGAATCGCTTGAGACATTATTGTTTATATGTGTTATTGATATTCCGTTTAAATGTTCTCCTTGAAATGAAAAAGGTGTCGCCCCCGAAGGAGATGGATCAAATTTGAAGCGTATCTCATTAGCAGTAAATGAAGTAATGCCAGATTCAAAATTGTCATCAAAATCAGTATCTATAAGAATTTGATTATCAGCATTTAAAACTGTTAAAGTTTTACTAGAGGGTGAAGCTGTTACTCGGAATTCTTCGTAGTCAATAATATTATGCGCTACTGAAGGGTCG
>NZZH01000051.1 GCA_002702405.1 Flavobacteriaceae bacterium
TGCTTGTTTTTCTATTATAGAACACCCTTCCTTTATATCTTCTGTAATGACATTACCTCCAAAAGGAATTACTGCAGTATGCCTAATAATTCCATCTTTAAATATTGCAAGGTCAGTAGTTCCTCCACCTATATCAATCAATGCAACACCGGCCTCCTTTTCCTCTCTACTTAGAACAGCTTCTGACGATGCAAGAGGCTCAAGTGTTATGTTTCCCATTGAGAGACCTGCGCTTTTAATGCATCTGCCAATATTTTTAATTGAAGAGACTTGACCAACAACAACATGAAAATTAGCTTCCAGTCTTCCTCCATACATCCCAATTGGTTCTTTAATCTCAGACTGTCCATCTACCTTAAATTCTTGAGGCAAAACATGTATAATTTCCTCTCCTGGCAACATAACTAGCTTGTATACTTGCTGAATTAATTTTTCGATATCCTCTTGAGAAATTACTTTTTCCGGATTTTCTCTTGTAATATAATCACTATGCTGAAGACTACGTATGTGTTGCCCAGCAATTCCAACAACTACTTCTTCAATATTGTCTCCGCAAAGATTTTTTGCTTCTTCGACAGCCTGTTGAATCGATTGAATTGTTTGGGTTATATTATTAACTACACCTCTGTGAACACCTAGACTCTTAGATTTTCCAATTCCTAATATTTCAACTTTATTAAATTCATTTTTTTTGCCAGCCATAACAACAATCTTTGTCGTTCCAATGTCCAAGCCTACTGAAATTTTTGATTTTTCCATAATTAAATGTTTATGATGCAACTATTTGTTTATTATACTTTAAACTGATTTTTTTATAATCCAATTTTGTTTTCATGCTATTATAGTAAGCAGAAAAAACTTTTAGTTTTTGAATTTTATCTTCAATGTTTTTTAAAGTTCCAAATTCTACTTCAAAATCGAATGAATTTAGTTTTATGTAATATGANTTTGATTCATATCTAATTGAATTCAATTGATTTTTTAAGAAATCATCTTTTTTAAAATTATNTACTAATTGAAGAAGCTCTTTAACCTTATTTTTATTNAGATNACCCAANAAGGANGGTAAAACAGGTTTATAATTNTCGGAAACAGGTATTCTNTCNCCTTCATTATTAATATAGAATATTGTGTCAGAAAGTATTATTAATTCNGGTACTTGCTCTTTTATTCNTATACCCANTGATNCACTTGGATTATAATATAGTTCTGNATTATATATAAATGGGTTAGACTCAAATAATAANNCAAGNGNNTTTAAATNAATAGNCTCTTGACTTTTNGAAATATTATCTANCTCAGACTTTAGTATGTTATTAATTAATTCGTGACTTAAAAATTTTGGNATTCCNGATTCGAAAANAATTTCATCTACTTTTANTAATCTTNTCTCGTTTCTCCANTTTGAAAACCCTANTGATAATAGCATAATAANAAATATTATNGTGAGAAAAAGAATNTTTTTAGTTTTCATATACTTTATATTTNATTTTTAATTTNTCTATCTCTTCNCCAATATCTCCAGCTCCAAGAATNGCAAATAAATTTGCCTTAGATTCNTTTATTGTATTTTCTATATCCNNTTTAAATACAATCTTTTTTGAGGAGTTTTTNATTTTATTAATTAATTTTTGTGAATTAATACCAGATATAGGCTTTTCTCTTGCTGGATAAATTTCTGTCAAATAGATCTCATCAAATTGAGATAAGGAATCAGCAAATTCATTAATAAAATCTCTTGTTCTAGAAAAAAGATGAGGTTGAAAAATAACTGCTTTCTTTTTATTTAAATATCTTTCATTAATAGCGTTAAAGACAGAATTAATTTCAGTTGGATGATGAGCATAATCATCAATTATAACCTTCCCGCCTATTTCAAAAATTTCAATTCTCCTTTTTAAACCCTTAAAATATTTTAAAGAGTTTAAAGCATCATTTAAAGGAATTTCTGCTAGATCAATCATNGCAGATGCTGCAATTGCATTTAATAAATTATATCTGCCNATTNTATTNAATTCAATGTNCCTATAAATGCTAGAAGGNGTGTGAAAATCAAACTTATATCCTAAATTATTTTGTAATATATTGGTTGCATAATAATCGGCTTTTTGATCTAATGAAAAAGTAATTCCCTTTATTGGAAGCCCTTTGGCTACCAAAAGATGCTTTTTTGTTCTTTTTGAAAATTCTTTGAATGCCTCAACTAAGTTGGACTTATTTCCATATATATCAAGATGATCTGCGTCCATTGATGTGATACATGAAAAAGTTGGATATAATTCTAAAAAAGATCTGTCATATTCGTCTGCCTCAACTATTGAAAATTCATTTCCATTACTTATCAGGTTACTGTTGAATCCATTTGCTATTCCTCCTAAAAATGCTGTGAAATTCAATTTAATTGAATTGCACATATGACATAATATAGCACTTGTAGTTGTTTTCCCATGAGTCCCAGCTATAGCAAAAACTTTTGAGTCTTTTGTTATATTTCCTAATAGATAGGATCTTTTTTTAACTTCAAAATCATTATGAATAAAATAATTTAGCTGAATATTATCCTTTGGTATTGCAGGAGTATAAATTATCTTTGTTCCCTTTAATTTAAATTTTTCAGGAATTGCTTCAATAGAATCTTTGTAGACAACTTGAATTCCTTCTTCATTTAATTCCTCTGTAATAAATCCTTTGGTTTTATCATATCCAGAAACTAAATTTCCTTTATAAAATAGATATTTTGCTAAAGAAGACATTCCAATACCTCCTATCCCAATAAAATAATATCTATCAATCATTTTCACTTATATAATTTCTTTAATTAACTGAACAATATTTTTACTTGCATTTGGTTTAGCCATTTTCTTTAAATTTTTAGAAAGTATATTTTGTAATTCTTTACTTTCAAATAATTTATCAAACGCTATTTTGAATTTTTGTTCTAAAAACTTTTCTTCAATTACTATAGCAGCTTTTCTTTTAGATAAAGCCAAAGAATTAATTTTTTGATGATCTTCTGCAACATTTGGAGAAGGTATAAGAATTAAGGGTTTGCCAACACAGCTTAATTCAGATAAAGTAATTGCTCCTGAACGAGAGATAATATAATCAGATGCAGAATATAATTTGTAAATATCATTTATGAAAGAAAAAATAAGGACATTAGAACTTTGTAAATGAGAATACTTTTCAAAATATAAGGATCCACACTGCCATAAAAGCTGAATTTTCTTTCTCTTAAAAAATTTTAAGTTAGAAAAAATTAATTCATTTATTCTTTTAGAACCATTACTTCCTCCTAAAATCAACAAGACTTTTTTGTTAGAATCAAAATTAAAATTCTGTTTGTTCTGCTCTTTTAAATTATTGTTTCCAAAAATAAATTTTCTAATCGGGTTACCTGTTATTACAATCTTTTCACGAGGAAAAAATTGATCCATACCTTCATAAGCAACAGCAATCTTATTAACTCGTTTTGAGAGTATCCTATTTGTTATTCCAGGATAAGAATTTTGTTCCTGAATTAGAGTTGGAAATCTTAATAAACTTGCTATGTAAAGAATTGGACCGCTTGCATATCCCCCAGTACCAATTACTATATCGGGTCTAAAACTTAGTAAAATCTTTACAGATCGAAATAAACTGTGAATGAGTTTTATTGGTAAGAATATATTTTTAAAAAAACTTGATCTTTTAAATCCATCTATCCAAAGACCTATAATCCTATACCCGGCTTCAGGCACCTTTATCATTTCTATTTTATTAAGAGCACCAACAAATAAAATATCTGTTTTTGGATATTTAATTAATAGTTCTTCAGCAATAGCAATTGCAGGAAACAAATGTCCTCCTGTACCTCCTCCAGAAATAATTACTTTATACTGTTTCACTTAAAATTGTAATTGGGTTATTATGATCTTTTTGATCATTTAAATCATTGACTGGTTCATCATTATAAGAACTTACACTTAAAATAATCCCAAATGATATACAAGTTATCCAAGCAGCTGTTCCTCCACTACTAATTAAGGGAAGATTTTGTCCTGTTACTGGTAGAATTTGTAAAGCTACCCCCATGTTTACAAATGCTTGAATCACAATTGGAACTCCAAGACCAATAACAAGTAATTTACCAAAGAAATTTTTTGATTTATGTGCTATTACAACAATTCTAAAAAGTAATAGTAAATACAAAATTATAATACCAAATCCTCCAATTAATCCAAACTCTTCAATAATTATTGCATATATAAAGTCTGATGAGCTTTGGGGTAAAAAATTTTTCATTACACTTTTGCCTGCACCTAAACCAAAAACGCCCCCTGAGGCGATCGCTGTTTTTGCTTTTTCAATTTGATAATTTGATTCTAAATCATCTCCATTTTTAAAACTTTCTATTCTACTAATCCATGTATCAACTCTATTTGGAATTAATTCAGGAAATATCTTTGAGGTTAAAACAAAAAAGAAAAAAAATGTGAATGCCAACAAAAACATACTAATAATTCTTTTTATTGGATAACCACCAATAAAAAGAAGAATTGTTACGATAAGAAACATTAAAGCTGCAGTTGAAAAATTTGATGGTAAAATCAAAGAAACAACNAAAAAAATGGGAATCCAGAGTGAAAAAAATGAATTTTTTAATTTTATCTTTTCAAACTTTTTCTTATCAAGATAATGTGCAACATATATTATTAATACTAATCCAGATAAAGTTGAAGTTTGGAAGCTAAGTCCCACTATAGGTATTTCTATCCATCTATTAGCATTTGCACCTTGAATTATGGTTTCTTGAGAATTTGTATAAATTAATAATAAAATCACTACAGGTAATGCTAATATTGAAATGCCCTTGAAATAGTGATAAGGAATCCTATGAATAATAAACATTAGGACAAATCCAAATGACATCAACAACAAATGCTTAAAAAGATATCCCCATGTAGTGCCTTTTCCAATAACATAAACTAAGTTTGAACTTGCGCTAAAAACAGGTAAAAAAGAAAAAATAACAAGTAGAGTTAATATTCCCCAAAGTGATTTATCTCCCTGTATGAAACTATTTTTTTTCAATTTTAAAAGAATCTAGGTGTTAATATTTTTCTGTCCTTATTCATTAAATCAATTCTTAAAATAAGCTCATATGTTCCATCATTAAATTGTTTTATTTGATGAGTAGTATAATCATAGCTTAATCCAACAAAAAAATTATCGGAAAGCTGAAAGCCCCCTAAAGCACTAATTGCAGAATCTAATCTATTAGATATACCTAGAGTTACTTTATAATTGAATAAAAAATTCATTGATAAGTCCCATTGGACAGGAGCTCCTCTAACAACTTTTATTAAAGACGCTGGCTTAACTTTTACCTTAGAACTAATATCAAAAACGTATCCTGCAATTAAGTAATAATGAATCCTATCAGATACTTTTGAAAAAAAAGTATTTTCAATATTTAGTTCATCATAATATCTAGTTTCCAGTATATTTGGTGAAGAAAATCCCAAGTAGTACTTTTCAGTATTAAAATAAAANCCTAACCCTAATCTTGGTTGAATTTTATTATAATTATATTGAAGTAGTGGATCACTAAGATTAGCAATATTCAATTTAGAGTAATCTATATCCATCTCAACAAGTCCAGCTTTAATTCCAAAAGTTAATTTTGACCAGAGAAAATTTATTGCATAAGAGTAATCTATATTAACTCTATTCTCAGAAGTAGGGCCAATTTTATCACTAAAAACCGAGAGACCTATTCCCATTCTTTCATTTTCTCCAATTGAACTATCTATAGATAAAGCAGTTGTTTCAGGAGAGCCGTCTAAATCTAACCATTGAGTTCTAGCTAAAAGATTAATNCTTGTTAANCCTCTGTTTCCAACATAAGCAGGNTTAACAATCTGNGTATTATACATATAGTTTGTATATTGNGCATCTTGTTGGGCTACTAATCCAAAATGAATAAATATTACTATTAAAAAATAATTAATTTTTGAAAATCTCATAATTCTATTTTTACTATAAATTTTTTACTGCTTTTTTAAACTGCTCTCCCCTATCTTGATAATTTTTAAATAAATCAAAACTTGCACAAGCAGGGGACAGAAGAACGTGATCATTCCTTTTTGCAATTTTATGAGCAATTTTTACTGCCTCAGACATTGTCTTGGCTTCAAACATTAAGTCAATAATCGGATGAAATGTTTCAAATAATTTTTCATTATTTNTTCCTAAACAAATTATTGCTTTAACTTTTTCGTGAACTAGAGGAAGTAACTGATCATAATCATTTCCTTTATCAATTCCACCGGCAATCCAAATAGTAGAAGTACTTATGCTTTCAAGAGCAAAAAAAGTCGCATTAACATTTGTTGCCTTGGAATCATTTATGTAGTTAACATTTTGAATTTTTAAAACTTTCTCTAAACGATGAGGTGCACCTTTAAAATTTGTTAAACTTTCTCTTATTTTTTCTTTACTTATTTCAAATAAATCAGCAATGGTAACTGCAGCCATTGCATTTAGNAAATTGTGTTGTCCAGAAAGTGAAAATTCTACTGTATTTACCATAGTCTTTCTTTTTTTAGTTTTTATAATTATATTTTCGTTGTGATGATATGTATTGTTTATCCAATCATTTTTTTTACCATAAGTGTGTAATTTTACCTTAGATTTAAGGCCAAGTATTTTTTCTGTCAAGTTCTTATCATCAGAGTTAAAGATTAGCAAGTCATCTTCTGTTTGATTTTTAGCGATCTTTAGCTTAGACTCTAAATATTTTTCAAAATTATTTTCATANCTATCTAAGTGGTCAGGTACAACATTTGTAATTACACCAACATTTGGTGTGAAATCTTTTATATCATCTAGTTGAAAACTACTAATTTCAAGCACGTAGTAATCATAATTATTTTCTGCAATATCTTTAGCAAAACTATTCCCGATATTACCAGCTATCCCAACTCTTAATCCACCCTGAGATAATAAATGATGAGTTAATAAAGCAGTCGTTGTTTTTCCATTACTACCTGTTATTGCAATAATTTTTGAATTAGTAAATTTTGAAGCAAATTCTATTTCAGATATTATCGGAATATTCATTTTTCTTAGTTGACTAATTACCTTAGATTCATTTTTGACTCCAGGGCTTTTAATTACCAAATCAGCATCTTTCATTTTTGAGTATGAATGCTTTTTCTCTTCCCATGACACGCCCAATAAATTGAGCTTTTTTTTAATTCTAATTGAAATAGAATCGTTATCAGATATAAAAACTTTAAGACCTTTCTTATGAGCTAAAAAGGCAGTTCCTAAACCACTTTCTCCTGCACCTAGTATGACTATTTTACCTTCCATTATCTTATCTTAAGTGTTACAATTGAAATTACTGCCAAAAGAACTGTTATGATCCAAAACCTTGTAGCTATCTTGCTTTCATGAAAACCCATTTTTTGATAATGATGATGAAGAGGAGACATTCTAAAGATCCTTTTCCCAACTCCTAATTTTTTCTTTGAGTACTTGAAGTAACCAACTTGAATAAGTACTGATAAAGTCTCAATAAAGAACACTCCACAAAGAATAGGTATTAATAATTCTTTTCTGGTAATAAAACACAAAACAGAAATAATTGCTCCAATAGTTAGGCTTCCAGTATCTCCCATAAAAACACTTGCGGGAAAAGTGTTATACCATAAAAATCCAATCAAAGATCCTGTAAAAGCAGCTATAAAAACAGTAACCTCACCTACTCTTGGAATATACATAATGTTTAAATAATCTGAGAAAATTAAATTTCCTGAAACCCAAGTAAAAATTCCTAAGGCCATAACTATAATAACTGATGTGCCTGCAGCTAAACCATCTATGCCATCAGTTAAGTTCGAACCATTTGAAACAGCAGTTATNATAAAAACAACAACTGCAATAAAAATTATCCAACCATATTTTTCAAGTTCAGGAGAGATCCAGCTTATTAAACTGACATAATCAAATTCATTACCCCTTACCATTGGAATAGTGGTAATTGTAGATTTTTTTTCTTCTGAAAAAACCTCATTTGAAACAATCTGCATAGATTTAATGTCCGTTTCAATTTCTTGTCTTACGGTAACATCTGGATGAAAATAAAGTATTGATCCAACAAATAATCCAAGTACTAATTGACCTATAATCTTAAATTTTCCTTTTAATCCTCTCTTATTTTTCCTGAAAATTTTTATATAATCATCAATAATTCCAATTAAACCCATCCAAAGAGTAGTCACTACAAGTAGAATTATATATATATTATCAATACGGGCAATTAATAAAACAGGTATAAGGGTTCCTAAAATTATAATTATTCCACCCATAGTAGGCGTACCTGCTTTTTCCTTCTGTCCATCAAGACCTAATTCCCTTATTGACTCTCCAACTTGTTTTTTCTTTAAAAAGAGGATTATCTTTTTACCATAAATTAGTGTTATCCCTAAAGAGAGTAAAACAGCCAAAGCTGCTCTAAAAGATAAAAATTGAAATAAGGAAGCCCCGGGGAATTCAAATGTTTTCTCAATATATTCAAACAAATAGTATAACATATTTTTTATGCTTTAGTAAAAATTTTTCTTGCATATTCATAATCATTAAAAGGATGTTTTTTACCCTTAATTTCCTGGAAATTTTCGTGTCCTTTACCTGCTATGAGTACTATATCGCCTGGAATAGAAAGTTTGCAAGCACTTAATATTGCCTCATCCCTTTTTACTACAATACTTATTTTTTTATGATCAACAGGACTAACTCCACAGATCATCTCTTCAATAATTAATTTTGGATCCTCATTTCTGGGATTATCTGAAGTAAAAATTACTTTAGAACTATATCTAGCAGCAACTTCTCCCATTTTGGGTCTCTTTTTCTTATCACGGTCTCCTCCACATCCAATTATTGTGAGGAGATTTTCGTTTTTAGTTCTAATTTTATCTATTGATGATAATACTTTTTTTAAAGCATCAGGTGTATGGGCATAGTCTATGATTATCATAATATTGTTTTGTGTATAAAAAGTCTGGAATCTTCCAGGAACACTTTGAAGTTGACTTATTTTTTTTAATATTGACAACTCTTCCAGTCCAAGTATAATAGAAACAGCAAAGACAGCTAATAAATTGTAGGCATTAAATTCTCCTAACAACTGAGTCCAAATTTCATTTTCCTTTATCTTTAAAAGCATTCCCCTCATTTGATTCTCAAGGATCTTAACATTAAAATCTGCCAATTTTTTTAATCCATAAGTGTATTTTTTAGCACTGGAATTCTGTAGCATAAATTCTGCATTTCTATCATCAAGGTTGATTAAGGCAAAAGCATCCTTATCTAAAGAGTCAAAAACTTGTTTTTTAACATCTCGATAATTTTTGAAAGTCTTATGATAATCAAGATGATCATGGGTAAGATTAGTAAATAAAATTCCTTTAAATCTTAATCCACTAACTCTTTTTTGATCTATCCCATGTGATGAAACTTCCATGAAGCATTTTTTTATACCTAATTGAACCATTTCATCTAATAATGAATTTATTATTAATGGATCAGGTGTAGTTAGATTAGTTGAAATTGATCTCTTGCCAAATTTTATTTCAAGCGTTGAAATTAGACCTGAAGCTATATGTAGAGAGTTAAAAACTTTATGAAGTGAAGTTGAAATGGTAGTTTTCCCATTAGTTCCCGTAACACCTATTAAATCTAATTTTTCAGAAGGATTATTATAAAAATTTGAAGCAATAAAGCCTAGGGCAAGTCTAGAGTTGCTAACTACAACATAAACTTTTTCATCAACTATATTTGATGGTAGGCGCTCACAAATAATTACTCTTGCACCATTTTTGATTGCATCATCAATGAAAAAATGTCCATCAAAATCAGCTCCAACAAGGGCTATAAATAAAGAGTTTTTTAATACATTTCTAGAATCATAAGTTATATGTTCTACATTAACTTCTGTAGAGCCAATTATAGTTTCAACGGAGATCTTATACAATATGTCCTTAACTTTTTTCATGAAAATTCTAAAATAATTAACTCCCCCTCTTTTATTCTTGTACCAGCTTTAATTGACTGTTTTATGACCCTACCTTCCCCTATAATTTTAAAATTCAATCCTAACTTTTGTACTATTGAAATTGCGTCTAGATTACTTTTACCAATTAAATCTGGAATTTGGGTTTTATTTGTCTTTGTCTGCTTTGTTTTTTCTAAAGAAATATTTATTTCACTGCGTTTAATATTTATTTCTTTTGGTGTAGATATATATATTTTTTTTGCTATTTTTTTGAAAACAGGAGCAGCTACTGTAGATCCATAATAGCCTAATTTTTTGTCAGGTCGATGAATTACTACTATACAGGAATAAATTGGATTTTCTACCGGAAAATATCCCACAAAACTTGAAATATACTGAACCTCTCCCTTAGTATAATCAAGTTGACAAGTCCCTGTTTTACCAGCTACATCAAATAGACTATCTTTTATTTGATATGCCGTGCCCCATTTTTTATCAACAACATTAAACAACATACTTTTAATTTTAGTTAAAGTTTCTTTCGAGCATATCGAGGGATTTAAAATTTCTTTTTTAAATATTTTTTGTGGTTTTTCCCCTGCATTAGCAATTTTTTCTATAAACTTTGGTCTTAACAATTCTCCATCGTTAGCGATAGCATTATAGAAAGAAAGTATTTGGAGAGGGGTCATAGCTACACCATATCCATATGCCATCCAAGGTAAATCTAGTCCATCCCAATCTTTATCTGTCGGGTAAGGTATTTTAGGTTCTGGTTCTCCCTTTATTGAAAGTCCCAATGATCTATTAATACCCATGTTATATAGCCTATTTACAAATTTACTTGGATCATCTTTGTAGTGATTATAAACTATGTTTACCATACCAGTATTTGATGATGATTCAAAAACTTTCGAAGCAGGTATTAATCCATACCCTCCTTTTTTTGTGTCCCTAACTTTATATTTGTTATAAAAAATTATCTCGCCATTACCTGTATCAATTAATTGCTCTGGATCAACAACTTTATCTTCGAGCGCAGCAATCATTGAAATAAGCTTAAAAGTGGATCCCGGTTCATTAAGCTCTCCTACAGCATAATTTAATTTTTCGTAGTAAGTGTTCTCAGTAGTCCTTCCTAAATTAACTATTGCTCTTATTTTTCCTGTTCTTGATTCCATTACAACGGCAGATCCGTGGTCAGCTTTATATTTTTCAAGCTGTTCAAGTAACGCTGAATGTGCAATGTCTTGAATATTGAGATTTATTGTTGTAAAAACGTCATACCCTTGAGTTGGTTCTTTTTCATTTACGTCATTAATTGGCTTCCATTGTCCGTTTGCTATTCTTTGTTTTAATCTTCTTCCCTCTTCTCCTCTAAGATATGTTCCAAAAGCTCCTTCAATACCAACTCTAAAATAATTTCCATTTAAACTCTTCANTTCATACCCAATTGTTCTTTCAGCAATTTTACCAAGCGGGTGTTCCCTTTTTATTTGCTGTTCAATTATTATTCCTCCTTTGAAAGAAGGCAAATTGAAAATTGGTAACGATTTTATCTTTTTTAGTTTTGAATAACTCAAATTTTTTGCTACAAGCATATATCTATTGTTATTCATTCTAGCATTTTCAAGCTTTTCAATCAATTCATTATGTGGTATTTGTAAAATTGAGGATAGCCCCTTTNCTAATTTTTCTTTACCATTATTATACAATGAATTACTTGGGACTTTTGAATCCCACCTGACCTCATATTGAGCAACAGAGGTAGCCATTAAACTTCCGTCTTCAGAATATATATTGCCCCTGCTAGGTTGTAAAACAACATTTTTAACTGTTTGATTTGAGGCTATTACTTTATACCTTTCACCTTCAAATACTTGAATATATATAAGCTTACCCATCAATAAAAAAGAAAAAATGATCATTGTGCTAATCACTATATAAAAACGGGTCATTATTTTTTTTAACAATTTTTCAATCATTTGAAACAATTATTTTTATTGCAGGTTCTTTAGAAGGTCTAATGCCTAAGGGTCCTAATTCAGTCATTATCTTTGTCTCCATTTTTAATTTCATTAGATAGGTTCGTTGATCTATAAACTCACTCTTCAATAACCTTATTTCCTCATTCAATGAGGCTATTTTAAAAATCTTCTTGTCTGTACTATGCCCACTGGCTATCATAATAACTGATAAGATTAATACATAGAGTATTATACGCCAGTTTTTAAAAGCATCTCCCTTTATTAAAAACTCAAAATTTAATATTGATAAAATTCTTCTCATATTCTTTCTGCTATTCTTAGTTTTGCGCTTCTTGATCTTTTATTATCAAATAATTCTTTTTCAGAGGGAGTTATCAAATCACCAATTTTTTTATAGGGAAAAAATTTATTCCCATACAAATCTCCATTTACATTTCCATCAAAACTTCCATGCCTTATAAAATTTTTAACTAATCTATCTTCTAAAGAATGGTATGATATACAAACTAATCGTCCTCCTTTAACAATAAAACTAGGTGTCTGAAGCAAAAGAACTTTAATCGCATCTAGCTCCTTATTTACCTCAATTCTAATAGCTTGAAAAATTTTGGCCATTTCTTTATTTAATTTTCGCTTGGGAATTATAGGCTCTAATACATTTTGCAAATCTTTGGTTGAAATTATTTTATTTTTTCTCCTTGATTTTACAATCATTTTTGAATAAATTCTTGCTCGGCTAACCTCGCCATAAGCTTTAAATAAAGAGGTTAATTTTTTTTCGTTATATGAATTAACTATCTCTTTAGCATTTAATTTATTTTTATGGTCCATCCTCATGTCAAGTGGACCATTAAGCCTAATTGAAAAACCTCTTTCTTTTTTATCTAACTGATACGATGAAACACCAAAGTCAGCAATTAGTCCTGAAATCTCACTTACATCATAAAGATTTAAGTGTTTCTTTAAATTTGAAAAGTTTGCAGATATCAATTTAAATCTACTATCATCTATTGAATTTATTGAAGTAGAATGATCTTGATCAAAAGCAAACAGTTTCCCCTTACTAGATAATTTGTTGAGTATAGCCCTAGAATGCCCCCCACCTCCGAATGTAACATCAACATAAACGCCTACAGGATTAATATCTAATCCCTCTATGGATTCTTTTAACAATACTGGA
>NZZH01000052.1 GCA_002702405.1 Flavobacteriaceae bacterium
ATTTTACCAGAAAAATCATTATTTGAGCTTTAAACACAAATTTTTGAGAAGTAAAGCTTCCTATTTTTCAAATGCAGCTTTTGTAGGAAATAACTTTTTTAAAAACGGCTCTACTTGTGCCCTATGTTCATCCCTAGCATGTTCTGAATCATTCAAACAAAAAAGTTTAGGATTATATTTATCTATTTTTCTTTGATAATTGGTTTTGTGAACTTTCAATCTACAAGATTCCTTTCGATCTGCATACGCCAATAATCCTTTTTCATTTGCAATAGCGTAGTAATTTACTAGCATTCGGTGTATGTCAGATTTATGTCTGAAACGATTCATAAACATCGATTCTAATTCATCTTTAAATACGTCTTCCACAATTGCCTTATAGTCGCTTTTTAAAAAAGCATCAATATTGTGGTGCTGTTTGATAGGATAGAAAAGCTTAAATTTTTTTTCAAATAACTTATAAGCATTTTCAATCGCTAGCCTGTAAGCGTTAATGTTGTAGTTGAAAAACCGTTTTAAGCCAATTTTTTGTCTTACTAGCGGATCATATAACATCCTCATTATTGGTATCCCATCTTTAAAGAAAAAAGAAGGATCCAGATTAGCATTGACAAACATATCATCATTGGAATAAAGATAATGTTCTGATAATCCTGGAATTTTATAAATAAAATGCTCAATTACGCTAGAATTAAAATTTGGCAGGATTTCTTTTGGCATTACTTTGGTGTGATCAATAATCTCAATTTTAGGATGATCGATATTTAAAAAAGAGGGGATTTGGCCATCGGTAAGAATAAATATTTTTCTAATCCAAGGCAGGTGTTTGTCAACTGATCTCAAAGCATATTTTAACTCTTGATTGTCTTGGTAACGTCCTGAGGTCTGAGCTTTCTTATTCACAAAACATTCCTTTTTTTTCAACCACTCTGGATCACTTCCGTCGACCCACAAATAAACAAGATCAATTTCCATACTTTAGTTAGTTCTTATTTAATTCATTATGTGTAAAATGCAAAACTATTTTTTCAAAAATAGTTTTTTATTACTTAAAGGCAGATGCTTTTCTTAATTTTGCTGGGATGAAAAAAATTGAAATGGTTGACCTTAAGGGTCAGTATAAAGAAATTGAACAGGAGATTCAAAAATCTTTAAATGAAGTTTTGCACTCAACTAAGTTTATTAAAGGTCCTGATGTTAGTGATCTTGAAAGAGACTTAGAAGAGTATTTAGGGGTAAATCATGCAATAACTTGTGGAAGTGGAACAGATGCTCTTCAAATAGCTTTGATGAGTTTGGAGCTTAATCCTGGGGACGAAATAATAACAACCGATTTCACATTTGCTGCAACGATAGAAGTCATTTTGCTTCTTAGATTGAAACCGGTTTTAGTTGATATTGATTCAAAGACATTTAATATTGACCCAACTAAAATTAAAGAATCAATAACTAAAAAAACTAAAGCAATAATTCCTGTTCATCTCTTCGGACAGACATCAGATATGGATCAAATTACTCGAATTGCTAAAGAAAATAATTTATTTATAATTGAGGACAATGCACAGTCAATGGGTGCCAATTATACTTTTTTAAATAATAAAGAAAAAAAAGCTGGTACAATAGGCGATATTGGCACAACTTCTTTCTTCCCCTCAAAGAATCTTGGAGCTTATGGAGACGGTGGTGCAATTTTTACTGACAACAATAAGATTGCTGATAGGATTAGAGCCATAAGTAATCATGGAATGTACAAAAGATATTATCACGATTTACTGGGGGTGAATTCAAGGTTAGATTCAGTACAAGCTGCAATTTTAAAGGTTAAGTTAAAGTATCTTGATTCCTACAATCAAAAAAGGCAAAAAGCTGCAAACCGATATAATAATACTCTAAGAAATTATGAAAATATTATAACTCCATTTCACAACAGATTGAGATCTTCACACG
Source organism: Flavobacteriaceae bacterium (assembly GCA_002702405.1). The sequence continues at coordinate 1,948 of NZZH01000052.1, forward strand.
TATATCATCAATATACCATTAGAGTTCTCAATACTAATAGAGATAAATTAGCAGAGCATCTTAGCAATGATAATATTCCACATGGTATTTATTATCCTGTTCCGCTTCATAGACAAAAAGCTTATAAGAATGATGATTATATTGAGGATAATTTCAAGGTTACAAACAAAATGGTTGATGAAGTAATTTCTTTACCAATGCACAGCGAGTTAGAGGAAAATCAAATTGATTATATTAGTGGTTCAATAAAGTCATTTTTTAAAAACAAATAAAATGAGAATATTTACAGTATTTATTTTTTTAAGCCTTTTTACATATGCCCAACAAACATATATTCAGTGTGGCAAAATTTTTGATTCTAAGAAAGGAGTTTTAATAAGTGAATCTACTATCATTGTTGAAAATGAAAAAATTTTAGATATTAAAAAAGGCTTTATATCTTCAGATAAATCAACTGACAAGATTATTGATCTAAAAACAAAATATGTTCTTCCAGGACTTATAGACATGCATGTTCATTTGGAAGGAGAAACTGATCCGAAGAGATATTTAAAAAAATACACTGAAAATGAAGCTGATAGAGCGTATGGTTCTGTAAAATATGCTGAACGTACTTTACTTGCTGGCTTTACAACAGTTCGTGATTTAGGAGGTACTGGAGTTAATGTTTCACTCAGAAATGCCATAAATTCTGGAGATGTTATTGGCCCCAGAATTTATACTTCAGAAAAATCTCTAGGAACCACTGGCGGTCATGCTGACCCGACAAATGGATCTAATCGAAAGCTGATGGGTAATCCTGGACCAAAAGAGGGAGTTGTCAATTCTGTTGATGATGCTAAAAAGGCTGTTAGGCAACGATATAAAAATGGAGCAGATTGTATAAAAATNACTGCTACCGGAGGTGTTTTGAGTGTTGCAAAAAGTGGACAAAATCCTCAGTTTACGTTTGAAGAAATTAAGGCTGTTGTTGAAACTGCTGGTGATTATGGAATGCATGTTGCTGCTCATGCCCATGGAGATGAGGGGATGTATCGAGCTGTATTAGCTGGTGTTAAAACAATTGAACACGGTACATTAATGAGTGAAAGGACAATGGATCTAATGAAGAAAAAGAATTCGTTTCTAGTCCCTACGATAACTGCTGGTAAGCAAGTTGAGGAAAAAGCAAAAATACCAGGTTACTATCCTGATATAATTGTTCCCAAGGCACTTGCCATTGGCCCCAAAATCCAAAGCACTTTTAGTAAAGCATACAAAAGAGGAGTGCCAATTTCCTTTGGAACAGATGCAGGTGTTTTTCCACATGGATTAAATGCCAAAGAATTTATTTATATGGTTGAAGCAGGAATGCCTGAGAAAGAATGCATTCAATCTGCTACAATCACAAATGCTAAAATACTGCAAAAGGAAGATTTATTAGGGCAAATAGCTTCTGGTTATTATGCTGATATAATAGCTACTGATTATAATCCATTAGATGATATTTCAACATTGCAAAATGTCGTTTTTATTATGAAAAATGGAGTAGTTTACAAATCTGTTAAATAACTTAAATTTCAAAAGAGTAAGATTCTTTATCTGGCAGAATTTTCTTAACTAATCCTTGAAGAACTTTTCCTGGTCCAAGTTCAATGAATTCATTTGCACCATCAAGGGACATATTTTTTATTGTATGGGTCCACTTAACTGGAGATGTAATTTGCTCGATTAGGTTTTTCTTTATATCAAACGGATTAAAAACAGGACTCGCAGTAAAATTTTGATAAATAGGGCAAATAGGATTATTGAATTTAATCAATTCAATTTCATTTTTAAATTCATTTTTTGCAGATTCCATTAAAGGAGAATGAAAAGCACCACCAACTGGAAGCATTAGTGTTCTTTTAGCATTCAATAGTTTTAATTTTTCACATGCAATTTCAACAGCTTTTATTTCACCTGAGATAACAATTTGACCTGGACAATTATAATTAGCTGTTACAACTTTGCCGTTAATTTCTTCACAAACTTGCTCTACTATTTTATCCTCAAGACCTAGAATAGCAGCCATTGTTCCTGGCACATTTTCACATGCATTTTGCATTGCAAAAGCTCTTTTTGAAACAAGTTTTAAACCATCTTCATAACTAATTGTTCCAATAGCAGTCAATGCTGATAATTCGCCAAGAGAATGACCTGCAACAAATTTAGGATTAAATTTATCACCCATTATTTTTGATAAAACAACTGAATGAATATAAATTGCTGGTTGTGTTATTTTTGTTTCTTTAAGATCATCCTTACTTCCATTAAAGATAATTTCAGAAATATCAAAACCCAATATTTTATCCGCAGTAAGAAAAAGTTTTTTTGCCAGTCCATATCTATCATAAAGATCTTTTCCCATTCCTGGAAATTGAGAGCCTTGCCCAGGAAATATATATGCTTTCATTTATTAATTTTTAGATAAGTTAGGTATGAAAAATCAAAATTATTCACATCATTTTTTTTATGAAATTCCTCTTTAACTAATTCCCATTTATTCCGATCTATTTTTGGGAAGAAGGTATCAGCTTCAAAGGTTTTATAAATCTTAGTCAGTTCAATTTTTTCAGTATATTTCATTGACAGTTTATATATTTCTCCACCTCCAATTATAAAGGGTTGATTATCATAATTAGACAATTTAATCGCTTCTTCAATTGAACTACATGTCGTTACTCCATCTATTTTGAAATCCCTATTTCTAGTGATTACAATATTGTGTCTGTTTGGTAATGGATGCATTTTTGGTAAAGACTCAAAGGTTTTTCTACCCATGATAATACAGTGACCATTAGTAAGTTTTTTAAATCTTTTTAAATCCTCTGGCAGATGCCAAATTAATCCATTGTTTTTACCCAAAGCATTATTTTCTGAAACCGCGGCCACGATAGTAATCATCAATTATAATTTTTTTTTGAGAATAAAATAAAACCTATATGAGATAAACATAAATGGAGTAATTTTGATATNACAAATTTACACTTTATTATAAAGTTATAATGTTTAGAGAAGATTTTCCGTTTTTAAATTCAAGTCTTTATTTTAACACTGCATATGTTGGACTTATGTCAAAATCATTATTTAACTATAGACATAANATTGAATTAAAATATTTAAATACTGGAGACCAATTTAAAATTGATGCTAATGATNAAATAAATATTATTCAAAAATCAATCTCTAATTATATTGGTTCTAAAAAAAATAACACTTTTTTTGTTCCTAATTTTTCTTTTGGAATTAGANTAGTTTTAGACAGAATATGGGANGAAGCAAAAGTTTTAACAATAACAGAGGAGTACCCTTCAATTTTAAGTGCTTTAGATGAAAGAAGATTTTTGGTTTTTAGGTTAAATCTGTCCGATAAAATTGAAGAATTAATTTATGACAGTATAAAGAAAAATAAAATTGAAGTTATTGTTTTAAGTGTAGTTCAATATATAACTGGATATAAAATCGATTTTAAATTTTTAAATGAGTTAAAGATTAAGTTTCCAGATCTAATAATTATAGGTGATGCCTCACAGTACTGTGGAACAGATTTTTTTAATTTTTCAGACTCACCTTTTGATGTAATTATTTCAAGTGGATATAAATGGGTGTTAGCAGGATTTGGAAATGGATTTTTAGCTTTTTCTGAAAATTTTCTAGAAAGAACTAAGTCTAATTCTGAAATTATTTATAAAAAAGTTTACGCTGGACATTTTGATATTTTATCAGCATTTTCTCTTTTATTCTCTCTAAATAAGTTAAANGAGATTGATTTGAAATTTTTAATTCAAGAAAATAAAAAGCTTATTCTTTATTTAAAAGAGAAGCTAATTGATCTGGAGCTGAATCCTTTTTTAAATAAAAAAGGATTAGATAGTTCAATACTTAGTATCCCAAATGACAAGAAAATCTATGAACTTCTAATNAAAAATAAAGTTTATTTTTCATTAAGAGGTGAATTCATAAGATTTTCTATTCATTTTTATAACAATCAAAATGACTTGGAAAATTTAGTNTCTATATTAAAAGAAAAAAAAGCTTGATTATATAGCAACTTTGCCTTTTATCAAAGGGTGTGGATCATATCCAATAAGTTCGAAGTCAGAATATTTAAAATCAAAAATATTTTTAATTCCAGGATTAATTTTGATTTTTGGCAAAGGTTTAGGTATTCTGCCAAGTTGCTCATTTATTTGATCCATATGATTTAAGTATATATGAACATCTCCAAAAGTATGAATGAACTCTCCAAATTTATAGTTACAAACATTTGCAATCATCATTGTTAAAAGTGCATATGAAGCAATATTAAAAGGAACCCCTAAAAAAACATCAGCACTTCTTTGATAAAGTTGACATGAAAGTTTATCATTTGAAACATAAAATTGAAAAAAAGCATGGCAAGGGGGCAATGCAGCTTTATTATTTGCTACATTATCTGAGAATGACAATTTACTGTCTGGTAGTACCGATGGATTCCATGCTGAGATAAGTACTCTTCTACTATCTGGATTTTTTTTTAAAGTCTCTATTGCTAACTTTATTTGATCTATTNCTTCATTATTCCAATTTCTCCATTGCTTACCATAAATAGGACCTAGATCTCCTTTTTTATCTGCCCATTCATTCCAAATTCTAATTCCATTGTCAGTTAAATATTTTATGTTAGTATCGCCTTTGAGAAACCAAAGAAGCTCATAAACTAAAGATTTAAAATGAATTTTTTTTGTAGTTAATATTGGAAAACCATCATTAAGGTCAAATCGCATTTGATATCCAAAAACACTTTTTGTGCCTATTCCTGTCCTATCATTTTTGGAAGTTCCATTTTCTTTTATATGTTTTAAAAGGTCTAAGTATTGTTGCATCGAGAATTTTTTGAATTGTACACTCAAAAATATAGAACAGTTATAAAATCATCTAAAACAGATTAAAAAGTTTTCAAAAAAAAATTAACACTCAATTATTTTAATTCTCTTTTTAGGATTTCATCCCTTATAATTGCTGCGGTTTCATAATTTTCTGACTTAACAAATCTTTTAAGTAAAGATTTTAGCTTGGAGGGAGAAAGATTTTTTAAATCTTCAAGTGAAAACTCTTTTTTATTAATATGATTTTCTATGGAATCTTTTTCTGAAACATTTTTATTTTTTTCAGATTCTGAAGAGTTAAATCCAGCAATCTTCATGATTGATTCATATGTGTATATGGGAGCATCAAATCTAATGGCTAAGGCCACAGCATCAGAAGTTCTTGCGTCGATAATTTTTTCAGAATTATTATAGTTAAAAAATAGATTTGAATGAAAAACACCATCCTCTAATTTGTTAATTAATATTTTTTGTAATGAGATTTTGAACTCTGAAGAAAAATTTTTGAATAAATCATGAGTTAAAGGTCTTTTTGTCTTGATTTCTCCATCAAGGGCGATAGCAATTGATTGAGCTTCAAAACCTCCAATAATTATTGGAAGCTTNCGATCTCCTCCTACTTCNTTTAAGATCATAGCATATGCTCCTGATTGAGTTTCAGAGTAAGAAAGCGCCTTTATTTCTAGCTGAATAAGTTTCATACAATTCTTCTAGCAAATTATAAAAAACATCTTAAATAAATATTCTAATTTTTAAATAATTGTTTTATTCAAAAAAGTTTATAATTAAAAGGTTCATAAATTTCATTTGATGTAAATTTGTTAAATAAATATATCTATGAAAACAGTACAGTTTAGGGAAGCTATTGCTGAGGCAATGTCAGAAGAAATGCGACTTGATGAATCAATATATCTAATGGGAGAGGAAGTTGCTGAATATAACGGTGCATATAAAGCTTCAAAGGGAATGTTGGATGAGTTTGGAGATAAACGTGTTATTGACACACCTATTTCAGAATTAGGTTTTTCAGGTATTGGTGTTGGTTCTACCATGACAGGTAATAGACCTATCATAGAGTTTATGACATTTAATTTTGCATTAGTAGGAATAGATCAAATAATTAATAATGCCTCAAAAATTAGAATAATGTCAGGAGGTCAATTCTCATGTCCAATTGTTTTTAGAGGGCCTACTGGATCAGCTGGTCAACTAGGAGCTACTCATTCTCAAGCTTTTGAAAGTTGGTTTGCAAATTGTCCTGGTTTAAAAGTTATTGTCCCCTCAAACCCATATGATGCAAAGGGCTTATTAAAATCTTCAATTAGAGATAATGATCCAGTTATATTTATGGAATCTGAACAGATGTATGGAGACAAAGGAGAAATTCCTGAAGGAGAATATATAATTCCGATAGGAGTTGCTGACATAAAAAAAACTGGTAAAGATGTAACAATTGTATCATTTGGTAAGATTATTAAAGAAGCCTACAAAGCTTCTGAACTCCTTGAGAAGGAAAACATTGAATGTGAAATCATAGATTTGAGAACAATTAGACCTATGGATTATAAAACTATTTTTGAATCTGTAAAGAAGACAAATAGATTGGTTATTTTAGAGGAATCCTGGCCTTTTGGAAACATTTCGACTGAAATAACCTATCAAGTTCAAAGCCATATTTTTGATTATCTTGATGCGCCTGTTGAAAAAATAAACACTGCTGACACTCCAGCTCCTTATTCTCCTACTTTGCTTTCAGAGTGGCTACCGAATGCTAATGACGTTGTTAAAGCAGTAAAAAAAGTTCTTTATATCTAATCCAATATAAATTTTCTATTTCTTACTGTTTATAATAAGGGAGCTATAACTAGCGCCACAACAGATATTAATTTGAGCAATATATTTAAAGAGGGACCCGAGGTATCTTTAAAAGGATCGCCAACAGTGTCTCCAACAACAGCTGCTTTATGAGCTTCTGAACCTTTTCGACCATCCTCTTCAATCATTTTTTTCGCATTATCCCATGCCCCACCTGCATTAGATTGAAAAATAGCCATAAGAACTCCACTAGAGGTAACTCCGGCTAAAAGACCTCCTAACATTTCCGCACCACCTAAAAATCCAATAATTACAGGAACAAAAATGGCCATAATACCTGGCAAAATCATTTCTCTTAGTGCTGCATTAGTAGAAATTTCAACACATTTACTATATTCAGCAATCCCGTCAGCATCATTGACTATTTTAATATCTGCTTTAGATGCTTTTGAAAGATCCGAATTATATTTTTTCATTATTGCAAGAGCAGCTTTAAGTTTTGGCAATTCNTTAAATTGTCTTCTAACTTCTTCAATCATACTCATAGCAGCTTTTCCAACAGCATTCATAGACAAAGCAGAAAAAACAAATGGAAGCATTGCTCCAAGTAAAAGTCCCGTCATAACTATAGGATTTGAAATATCAATAGAAGATATTTCAGCAGTTTGCATAAAGGCAGCAAAAAGTGCTAGAGCAGTAAGTGCGGCTGAAGCAATTGCAAATCCTTTACCAATTGCAGCAGTAGTATTTCCTACAGCATCTAATTTATCAGTTCTTTCTCTAACTTCTGGAGGGAGCTCAGCCATTTCAGCAATACCACCAGCATTATCTGAAATTGGACCGTATGCATCAACTGCAAGCTGAATTCCAGTATTAGCTAGCATTCCAACCGCAGCAATTGCGATTCCATATAAACCTGCAAAAGTATATGAAGTTATTATTGCAATACAGATAAGAATTATTGGAACTGCAGTAGAAATCATTCCAACTCCAAGACCTGAAATAATTGTTGTAGCTGGTCCTGTTTCAGATTGTCTAACAATCGACATAACTGGATTCTTGCCAGTTGCAGTATAGTACTCTGTTATTTTTCCAACTCCCAATCCAACAACTAAACCTGAAATTGTTGCATAAAAAACACCATTTGCTGAGTAGATAAAATCATTATACTCCCATGTTTCAGGTAATAAAAAATGGATTAGGAAATAAGTTGTAATTATCATTAAAAGTGCTGAGCCAAATTCACCAATATTAAGAGCAGTATGAGGATCTCCTCCCTCTTTGACCCTAACAAAAAAGGTCCCAATTATCGACATAATTATTCCAGCTCCAGCAATAAAAAGAGGCAAGATTACAGCATTTATTTCATTTCCTTGAAATTCTGTAACATTTAGAAAAGCAGCTCCAAGAACCATTGCACCAATTATAGANCCAACAAATGANTCAAAAAGATCAGCTCCCATTCCAGCTACATCTCCAACNTTATCTCCAACATTATCAGCAATTGTTGCTGGATTTAGAGGATGATCTTCAGGGATACCTGCCTCAACCTTACCGACAAGATCTGCTCCAACATCTGCAGCCTTTGTGTAAATCCCTCCACCAACTCTAGCAAAAAGAGCAATTGAAGAAGCTCCCAAGGAAAATCCAGATATTACTTTAATTACGGTATCAACACTATCAAAAAGTTCCATGTAAACTAAGAATAATGAACTAATACCTAAAACACCTAATCCAACAACACCCATTCCCATCACAGAGCCTCCAGAAAAAGCTATTTCTAGAGCTTTTCCTAAAGATTTTTGAGCTGCGTTTGTTGTTCTAACATTTGCTTTAGTAGCAACTTTCATCCCAATAAATCCAGCAAGTCCTGAACATCCTGCACCAATAATAAACGATATAGAGACAAGCCAACTAGTTCCTTCATTAACTCCCTTAATTGCTAAAAGTACTGAGGTTAAGATCACAAAAATTGATAAAATTTTATACTCGGCTTTTAGAAAAGCCATTGCTCCATCAGCAATATTTTTTGCGATTTTAGCCATCTTGGCATTACCCACTTCCTTTGATGAAACCCAACGATTTTTGATGTATACATATATTAATGCAATAATACCTGTAATTGGTATAAAATATAAGATGTTGTCCATGATAATGAATTTATTTTACGGCAAATATAATATCTAATATCAAATAAGATTAATAAAAGTGAACTAATAACTTACTTTATTTGAGTTAGTAGAGTTAATCAGATCCCTATTAATGATCATTAAATAAAACCTTCAATAAAATTTTAAGTCATTTACTTAATAATGGATCAAGTTTTTCCAAAACAATTTTTAG
>NZZH01000053.1 GCA_002702405.1 Flavobacteriaceae bacterium
ATTTAGAGATTGTGATTGATCGATAAAGTAGCCTCGATGCCTAGCCATATCAATAATATCTTTCATGCTCATCTCCCAAACAGTTCTATAGATTTCTTTAATATCATCAGGAATTCCTTTAATATTTTGAATAGAACCATTTGCTTGCATTAATTCTTGTTTCATGTCTTCATTCCAAACACCAAGTGCTACAAGATCTTCTAAAAGATATTTGTTGACAACTATAAATTCTCCAGATAATACTCTTCGGGTATAAATATTTGAAGTATAGGGTTCAAAACATTCATTGTTTCCTAGGATTTGAGATGTTGACGCAGTTGGCATAGGTGCTACAAGAAGAGAATTTCTAATTCCGTGTTTTTTTAATTTTTTTCTCGCATCTTTCCAATCCCATCTACCACTTAGTTCTTCATCTTTTATTCCCCAAAGATTATGTTGAAATTCACCCTCGGAAATAGGAGATCCCTTATAGGTTTTATATGCCCCATCTTTTTCAGCCTCTTCAATGGAAGCCATAACAGCTGCATAATAAATGGTTTCAAAAATTTCTTGATTTAATTGTTTAGCATCATCACAAGTAAATGAAAGCCTAAGTCTTATGAAAGTATCAGCTAATCCTTGAACACCAAGACCAATTGGACGATGTCTAAAATTTGAATTTTCAGCTTCAATAACAGGATAATAATTTCGATCAATTACTTTATTAAGATTTTTAGTTACTCTTTTCGTTACATCAAATAATTGTTGGTGATCAAATTCATTTTCTTTAATGAACATTGGCAGTGCAATGGATGCTAGATTACACACAGCGATTTCATCTTTTGAGGTATACTCAAGAATTTCAGTACAAAGGTTTGAGGATCGAATCGTACCTATATTTTTTTGATTTGACTTCCTATTAGCTGAATCCTTATAAAGCATATAAGGTGTTCCAGTCTCAATTTGAGATTCAAGAATTTTGTCCCATAGCTCTCTTGCTTGAATAGTTCTTCTTCCTTTACCCTGTTTTTCATATTTGGTATATAGTTTATCAAACTCTTCATCATAACAGTCATATAGGCCAGGGCATTCATTTGGACACATTAGAGTCCATTCAGCATTTTCTTCAACTCGTTTCATAAAAAGATCAGGAGTCCACATGGCATAAAATAAATCTCTGGCTCTCATCTCTTCTTTGCCATGATTTTTCTTTAACTCCAAGAAATCAAAAATATCTGCATGCCAAGGCTCAACATAAATTGCAAATGAGCCTTTTCTTTTTCCACCGCCCTGATCAACATATCTGGCAGTATCATTAAAAACTCTTAGCATCGGGACAATTCCATTTGAAGTTCCATTTGTTCCTGCGATGTATGAACCCGTTGCTCTGATATTATGAATAGAGAGACCAATTCCTCCAGCTGATTGAGAAATTTTTGCGGTTTGTTTAAGAGTATCATAAATACCATCGATACTATCTTGTTTCATGGTAAGCAAAAAACAAGAAGACATTTGAGGTTTTGGAGTTCCAGCATTAAATAAAGTAGGGGTTGCATGAGTAAAATACTTTTTTGACATTAGTTCATATGTTTCAAAAACAGCGTCTAGGTCATCAAGGTGAATACCAATAGAAACTCTCATTAACATGTGCTGAGGACGCTCAGCTATTTTACCATTTAGCTTAAGAAGATATGATCGTTCTAATGTTTTAAATCCAAAAAAATCATATCCATAATCTCTATTATAGATTATGTTTGAATCAATTTTCTCAGCATTTTTCTTTATGACCTCATATACTTCATCTGCTAACAGAGGTGCTTTTTTTCCTGTTCTAGGATTAACGTATTCATACAAATCCTTCATTGTTGAAGAAAATGATTTTTTAGTGTTTTTATGTAAGTTAGACACTGAAATTCTAGAGGCNAGCTGNGCATAATCAGGATGNGTCGTGGTCATAGTCGCAGAAATTTCAGCAGCAAGATTATCAAGTTCAGAGGTTGTAACTCCATCATATAAACCTTCGATTACCCTCATAGCAACTCGTACTGGATCCACAAGATCATTTAAACCGTAGCAAAGAGTCTTAATTCGAGCAGTAATTTTATCAAACATTATAGGCTCCTTATGCCCATCTCTTTTTATTACAAACATAATTATTGATTAAATTTTTTAGACAACATAGCTTGGACTCCNCAACGAATTAACTGGTTAAGCACAAATAATTATTTAAAAGTCTGCGTCGGTTGTAAAGTTTGTTTCCTTTTTTTCTTTGTTCAAAACACCTGCTTTTTGATATTCAGATACTCTTTTTTCAAAAAAGTTGGTTTTACCTTGTAGCGAAATCATATCCATAAAATCAAATGGATTTGTGACATTATGTTTCTTTTCGCACTCTAATTCAACAAGCAGTCGATCAGTAACAAACTCTAAATATTGAGTCATGAGTTTTGCATTCATCCCTATTAAACTTACAGGGAGGGATTCAGTAATGAATTCTTTTTCAATTTGCAGTGCATCGAGGAGAATTTCCTCAATACGTTCTTTAGGAACTTTATTGATTAGGTGATTATTATGCAGATGAACAGCAAAATCGCAGTGAACTCCTTCATCTCTAGAGATTAATTCATTTGAAAAAGTAAGCCCCGGCATTAAACCACGTTTTTTAAGCCAGAAAATAGAGCAAAATGANCCAGAGAAAAAGATTCCTTCAACTGCGGCAAATGCAATTAAGCGCTCAGCAAAAGAATCAGACTCAATCCATTTTAGAGCCCACTCAGCTTTTTTCTTGATGGCAGGGAAAATTTCTATTGCTTGAAATAATTTTGTTTTTTCTCCCTCATCTTTAACGTAGGTATCGATTAAAAGAGAGTATGTTTCAGAGTGAATATTTTCCATCATTATTTGAAATCCATAGAAAAATTTAGCCTCTGAATATTGAACCTCATTAACAAAATTTTCTGCTAAATTTTCATTTACAATNCCATCTGATGCAGCAAAAAAAGCTAAAATATGTTTGATAAAGTATTTTTCATCTTTATTAAGCTTGGTATTCCAATCATTTAAATCTTGATGAAGATCAATCTCTTCAGCTGTCCAAAAACTAGCCTCCATTTTTTTATACCATTCCCAAATATCATGATGCTGGATAGGAAAAATTACAAATCGGTTTGGGTTGTCTTCGAGGAGAGGTTCTTTCGCAGCCATTTTATTTAGGTTTTATGATTAGTCAATAAATTATTTGATTTTTACTCNAACAAAGATTCTAAAATGTTTCCAAAAAAGAAAGCTTAACTTTTCCACAAACAAGACAAGTTTTTAACAAAATGATTTTTTTAGGTTGAAAAATTATTTTTTTNCAGAAAAATTTTTCTTGTAAATTTTCTCTAGTTTTAAATACCAGTCTTTTCCAAATTTTCTTTCAAGAGCCTCTTTTAAAAANTNAAANACAGGGACTTTTAGTAATTCTCCTAATTCACATGCACTGCNACATATATCCCATTGATGATANTTTATGGCAGTGAAATATTTATTTTTTTTAATTCGTATTGGATACAAATGACATGAAATAGGTTTTTTCCAATTAATTTTTCCNTNATCATATGCTTTTTCAATTCCGCATTTTAATACACCATCAGAACTTAAAANAGAATATGCACACTCTTTGTTTTCAATTAAAGGGGTTTCAAGTTCCCCTTCACTAGTTTTAAAAAAAACACCTTTTTCTGTTANAGACTTTTTGCCTTTTTCTGATAAAAAAGGCTTGATTTTTATAAAATCTTTTTCTAAAAGTTTAACTTCTTCTTTCTCTAAAGGAGCGCCTCCGTATCCTTCTACACAACAAGCCCCTTTGCATGACTTTAAATCACAAACAAATTTTTTCGAAAAAATTTCTTTAGAAACCAAAGTTTCTCCAATCCTATACATAAGTATAAATTTACTTTTTTTAATTTTTTTTGAAGTTAAAATNNTTTGATTTTTAATTTTACAGGATGAAACTGGCTTTACCTATATTAATTGTTTGTTCAATTTTTTTATTTGTTTTTAATTTATTTCAAATAAATTTTAAAGAGTTAAACGATGATCAAAACANAATAGCTTTTATTGGAATTTTNGCTTCAGTTTGCGCCGTATTAATTNTATTGATTTTTAAAGCTTCAAAAAAGTTTTTTTGAAGAATTATTTGATAGGCAAGTAAGTTACTTCAACTCCAGCTTTTTCAAGAAACTCAAGTCCAGACNAATCCTTATATTTTTTTGAATAGACCAAACGGACTATNCCAGATTGATGAATTAATTTACTACATTCTTTGCANGGGGAAAGAGTAATATATAGGGTGGATCCTTTACAAGATTGTGTTGATCCAGCAACTTTTAAGATTGCATTTGCCTCAGCATGAAGAACGNNCCACTTGGTATAATTATCATCATCTTCACAAGCATTTTCAAATCCAGAGGGAGTTCCATTGTATCCATCGGAGATTATCATTTTGTCTTTTACAATTAGGGCTCCAACTTTTTTTCTTTTACAATGAGACAATTCTCCCCATGTTTGGGCCATTCTTAAATAGGCTAAATCATATCTTTTTTGTTTTTTATCAAGCATTTAACTAATATACATTTTTTAAATAATAGGATATTGTGATTGAATTNATATTGATAAGGGGAAATTAGCAAAAGACATTCTCAAAGCTTGAAAGAGAATTATTCCAGAGATAATTATTTCCCATTTTCTGGCGTTAAATTTTAAAAATTTCACGATGATATAATTCAGTATTATTATCATTAGTACTGTCAATAACTGAGCAATTTCAATACCAATAGCAAAATTTAAAAGTGCTACAATGGCATCCTCCTTTGATATGATTTGTAAAAAATAGAATCCAAATCCAAATCCGTGAATCAGACCAAAAAAAAGCGTGACAAGATTTNCTAAAATTTTTAATGATGACTTATGATTTTTATTAATTAAAACAGAGAGACATGTTAGAGAAATTGTTANAGGGATTAAAAACTCTATTATATCAGAGGATATTTTTATCCATTCAAAATAAGAAAAAAAGAGGGCAAGAGAGTGTCCGAGAGTGAATAGACTTACCCATAAAAGCAATTTTTTCCAATCCCGATATTGAAAGGGTATAGTAAGCGCAATCAGAAAATAAAAGTGATCAAGTCCATTTATATCCATCACATGTTCATATCCCAATTTTATATATAGCCAGTAAAGATCCATTTAATCTAATTTTAATTTTTTCTCATTGCAATTAATGATTCATATGCTTTTCTAACNTCCCTAAACTTTTCTTCTGCTCCTTTAATCATTGCCGGATCATTGCTTTGTATTTTATCAGGGTGATATTTCTTAGCCATTTTTCTATATGCCTGTTTAATTTCATTTAAAGAAGCTTCAGGTCTAATTTCTAAAATTTTGTATGCATTGTCAGTATCTTTTATAAACATAGCTTTTATACTCTCTAAATCAAGAATATTTATTCCTAGATTGCTTGCAATCTCTTTAAGTTTTGAAAGTTCAGAAGNTGAAATGTTCCCATCAGAATTTGCAATCCCAAACAAAAAATGAAGGATTTGAAGNCTGGTTTCATATCTGGAATAAGTTTTGAAAAAGTTTGTAAGGGAGTAACTATCTTGAGTTTTATTTTTGATCTCTTCATTAAATCTTTTGAAAATATAGTTGGTTTTCTCTTTACCGTATTGCGATAAATAAAAACTTCTAACATAAGNTAATTCTTTTTCTTCCACTTTACCATCGGCTTTGATCAAAATAGCNGAAAGAGCCAGAAGATTTAATTCAAATACTTCTTTGTTTGAAATATTTGAGTAAAATTTTATTCGTGAATTTTTTATCAAAGATTCAATAACGCTACCTATGAGAAATCCAATGAAAGCTCCTGGAATTCTGTAATAAATAAAGCCTATAAGCGTTGCCATCCACTTCATCGTTTATAAAAAAATAAAGATAAAGATACAAATGGCGGAAATAAAATAAACTTAGACTTTCGTATATTTGCTTTAACAAAAAAATAATTATGTATCCAGAAGAAATTGTTAAACCAATGAGAGAAGAACTTACTCTAAATGGTTTTAAAGAACTGTTCTCACCGCAAGATGTTGATGATGTTCTTTCTGAGGAAGGTACTACTTTGGTTGTAGTAAACTCTATCTGTGGTTGTGCTGCTGCTAATGCAAGACCTGGTGTAGTAAAATCTCTTTCCAANGAAAAAACTCCTGATCAACTAGTTACTGTTTTTGCCGGTGTTGACAAAGAAGCAACTGATGCTGCTCGTTCAAAAATGATGCCTTTCCCTCCATCATCTCCAAGCATAGCTCTTTTTAAAGACGGTGAATTAATTCACATGATAGAGAGGCACCATATTGAAGGAAGGCCAGCAGATTTAATATCTCAAAACCTNANAGGGGCTTATAACCAATTCTGTGCCTAAAAAGTCTAAGGNGAATATCATTTTAATTTAATTTTCTGTGAAGAAAATTTTAGTCTACCCATTAAACGTTATTTACTATCTCTTTTTTGGTTTTCTTTTAATTNTTTTTGAGTTAGTTCAAATTATTTCACTTAAAATAGGGGGGCATATAGCTCAGAAAAAATCAGTTGAATATTTAAATTATCTTTTGCTAAGGTGTATTAACTTATTAGGAAACTTTGTCGTTTTTCATAAGGGATCTGAATTTCCAGAAAATGTTCCCATAATTTTTGTTTCAAATCACCAGAGCACTTACGATGTTCCTCCACTAATTTGGTATTTAAGAAAATCCCACCCTAAGTTTATAAGTAAAATTGAGCTAGGTAAGGGAATTCCTAGTATATCATATAATTTAAGAAACGGTAAACACCTTTTAATTGATCGTAATGATTCTGAAGGCTCCATAAAGAAAATTGAAAACTTTGCACGTTTAATTGATGAAAAGTGCTGGTCTGTAATAATTTTTCCTGAAGGGACCAGAAGTAAAGACGGTAAACCAAAAAAGTTCCGTAAAGGTGGACTTTTAACTTTATTTAAAATTTTAAAAAGGGCTTATGTCGTTCCAATAAGTATCAGTAATTCATGGAAACTTGCTAAATACAAATACTTTCCTATACCTCTGGGAGTAAAAATTATTGTTAAAACTTATAAGCCTCTTAAAGTTTCAAATTTTACTGATAATGAGTTAATTGACAAAGTGGAAAAAATAATACATTCGGGGATTTGAATTATTATTTAAAAGGAAGGTTTTCTTTTATTTAAAAAAGCAGAAACTCCTTCTTTGAAATCTTTAGACTCAAAGCATTCTGAAAATTTTTCTTTTTCAATTTCAAATCCTTCTACATTTTTTTGGGCAGCATTAATTGACGTAATTGCATTTGCAATTGCATTTGGAGAATTTCTCATAATTTTCTTTGCTAATTCAGTAATAGAAGAGAAAAGGTTATTTCTTTCAACTACTTTATTTACTAATCTTAAATTAAGAGCTTTTTGAGAATCTATCATTTCACCAGACAATATCATTTCCATAGCATTGGTTTTTCCAACAAGCTTAGTAAGTCTTTGGGTTCCTCCATATCCAGGTATTAAACCAAGAGAAACTTCAGGTAAACCCATTTTAGCAGTATTTACAGCCACTCTCATGTGACAAGCCATGGCAAGTTCTAGGCCTCCTCCAAGAGCATATCCATTTATTGCAGCAATAATAGGTTTTGGAAAATTTTCTATTAAATCTAGAACGTTTTTTTGCCCTTTTTTTGCTAGCTCTAAACCTTTATTCTTATCATATTTTGAAAATTCAGCAATGTCAGCTCCCGCTACAAAAGCTTTATCTCCGCTACCTATAATTACTAGTACTAATACATTTTTATTTTTCCCTAGATCAATTAGGTTTTCCCTAATCTCTTCAAGCATTGAAATATTTAATGCGTTTAGCTTTTCTTCCCTATTTATCTTAATCCAGGCAATTTTATCCTGAATTTTTATTTCTAAATAATTTTTTTGCAAAATTTAAATTTTAAGAGTTATTATAAATTTAGTTCCTTTTGAACTGGAAGAGTAATTTATTTTGCCCCCATGAGAGTCAATGATATTTTTAACAATACCCAGTCCAAGTCCCATTCCTTTTGTTTTAGTTGTAAACTTGGGTTCAAAAATTTTGTCTTTTATTGATTCAGGNATACCTACCCCGTTATCTATAAATATAATTTGGACTTCTCTGATTAGTTTTTTTATTTCAACTTTTAGCTTGGCGTTAGCTTCAATAGGCACTGATTGAATGCCGTTTTGAATTAGATTTGTCATTACCCTAACCCATTGAGTTCTATCAAGGTTTACAAAAATTTCAGGATGAGATGAGAGGAACTCAATTTTATTTCGTTCAAAAATTTCAAGAGATCTTTTGCTTATTTTAACAATATCTGAGGGTTTTAACTTTGCTTCAGGAAGCGCAGCAAAATCAGAGAATGTATTTGCTACATCCTTCATTGTGTCAATTTGTTCTATAAGTATGTCACAAAATTCTTTAATTTTTTCCTTAGAATAAGGTTTNTTTTTTAGAAATCTTTGTTCAAAGCTTTGAACAGTTAGACGCATTGGAGTCAAAGGATTTTTAATTTCGTGCGCCACCTGCTTTGCCATTTCTTGCCAAGCTTGTTCTCTTTCTTGAATTGCTAATTTTTCTGCACTTTTTTCAAGTTCGTCAACCATTTGATTATANGAATTTATTAGGCTAAATACCTCTTTAGTTGCATTTTTAAGATAGATCTTTTCGTTTTGTTCAAGAAGACCTGTTTGATCTATTTTTAGCCGAATTGTTTCTAGTGGACGCGTTACGTATTTAGATATAAAATAAGCAAATAAAATAGCTATTATAAGCATTGCGAGATAAATTTTATAAAGACTGTTCAAAAATTTATTTAATTCATTTTCTGAAAATGAGACGTCTTCAAAATAGGGAAAGAATAAAACTCCGTATGGATTCCCATACGAGTTGAACAATAGACTATAAGAAGATTGAAATTTTCCAACTTCATCGTTGTTTTCTTTTAACACCCTGTTTTCAACATTAGATTGAATTTCAGACAGAATGGATTCACTCAACTTATAATTATTTGCAATTATTTCTAGAGGAAGGAATGAATTAAAAAGTGCGTCGCCCTGCAAATTAAAAA
>NZZH01000054.1 GCA_002702405.1 Flavobacteriaceae bacterium
GTTGTTACTGTAGTTGAGTCATAATTTCCATCCGAAGCAAGATGAGCTGTTAAAATAACAGATCCTGAACCGACATTATTAATTGTCACCTCTCCTGTTACAGGATCTACACTAGCAATACTAGTATCTGATGAACTATAAGTAATTGTCCCTGTATAACCTTCATTGGTTGAAGGCACATCAAGAGGAAAGGGTGAGGGTGGGTTTTCAAAAATCTTAGTGATTGGCGATGGCCAGGTGACTGTCTGACTAACAGAGTTTACCGTAAGAGTCATTGATGTTGTCGCTGCATTATAACAAGCATCTCCCAGTACTGTCACAAAAATTGTCGTGCTGCCCGCTCCTTCAATGTGAACTGTTGACCCCGATACTGTAGCAACGCTAGTGTCAGATACAGTGTAAACAATATTCCCTGTACTAGTAGTTGATGTTGTAAGGGTAAAATCAGCATCTCCATAATTTCTTAACTCATCACTAATTGTCGGAGTAGAATTTCCTTTACTTACTGTTATAGTAAATGTAGCAGTAGCTGAGTTGTAGTTAGCATCTTCAACAAGGGTAGCCTCAATAGTGGCTACTCCAGATCCTTTAATTGATGCCGTATCACCCCCTGTTATTGATACAATTGAAGGATCTAACGAGGTATATGTGAAAGATCCTCCCGTGTTTTCACATTCAGATTTCTGATTAGCATAAAACGCGGCAACTTCTTCATCTGTTAAGCCAGTTTTCCATAGTGCTACATCATCTACTGATCCATTAAAAGCTCCAATTCCACCTGTATTTTGATAGCCTCCACCAATGGTTAATCCATAGGTTTTAATACTAAATAAATTTGTACCTGGTTTATTATCCTTTTTAACACCGTCGACATAAACTGTTCTTCCCCTAGAATCATTAACAAAAATATAATGATGCCAATCTCCACCAGTTGCTGCACTTCCTATATTAACTCCTGGCCATCCTTCATTGCATCCACTAAAATCTCCACCTGCAGACGGATGCCCTAGTCTTATAACCGATCCTCTCCCCGAACTATTGCACTCATATTGTCCCAAGGAGGCAATATCTTGTCTACAGCAGGAAAGATTTGATTTCGCCCAAAAACTTATTGTGAAGTGATCTGGAGAACCAGCCCATTCATCTGCCATAGCGTTTCCAAAATAAATTTCATCGTCTCCATCAAAAGTATATGCCGATGATGGATTGCCAAACCTATCTTCATCAAGAGAAGGGTCTCCTGCAATAATTCCATTGTACCCATTGCCTGTTCCGTCATTTAAATCCCCATTAAAATCATATAATCCAACAAGATCCATTTGCTTAGGAGTGGTAGGACAATCAGCAGTAAGCGGAAATTCACTAATTCCACAAGTTCTTGCAAGATTAGGAGGGTTTATTGAGGGTGTTGCCTTATTGATTATTAAATCAAAATATGCTACGCCTGATTGAAAAGATGAATTAGCTGCTTGGCTTACCTTAATTCGACATGTCCCTGCTCCATTAATTGTTACCTCGCCAGCAGGTGTTACTGAAATATATGAGCATCCTGAAACTAGTTTTTCAAAAGCTAGGGTTCCAGTACTAGTAGATGAGATGCCTAGAGTAAATTGAGGGTCTGTTGAGTCAACATACATTCTTGTAACATCAGAAGCGGTAATTGTTGGTATAAACCTTTGATATTCAATAACGATATTTTCAGATCCAGCATATGGATTTCCTGCTATATCTCTTCCGCCAACTGTTATTGCATGATTGCCTGGAGTAATTGTTAAAGTACTAAAATCAATAAAGTAGGTCCACTCTTGGGGCGAACCTGTTGGACTCATCTGAGCATCTACAAAAACTGATCCTAAACTAATTGTGGGGGTCTGCTGCATTGCCTCAGAAAAATTAGCTGTAACGGTCATTGTAGTATCAGGAAAAACAATATCATCAGAATCCGTATCAGTTAAAATGACTGTTGGCGGAGTAACATCAATTGTAAAAGTTATAATTTCTGAACCAGTATATGCATTTCCTGCTAAATCGGTTCCCGAAACACTTACCTGATAATCCCCGTCTGAGGCACCTAGTGATGAAACGTTAATGGTATAGGTCCAAGTAGATGGATCACCAGTAGCAATCATATTAGCGCCAGAAATTAAACCTCCCGACATACTTAGCGTTGGATTAGCATTCATAGCTTCACTAAAGTTTGCTGTGACTACCACCATATCACTAGCTGATAATAAATTATCTACATCATCATCACTTAAAACAACTGTTGGTGGTGTTCTGTCAACCGTGAAAGTTATTTTATCAACTTCTGTTTCATCTCCGTCCTGTGTCCCTTGGGACAAATCATATGATACTCCTCCTACACTAGTCCCAGAAACTAAGAAGGTATAGGCCCCATCTGAAAGATTATTAGCAATGAGTTGATGTGTCCATGTCAAAGCATTACCTCCTGCAGTTAAATCAAAGTAACTTGCTCCCGAATTAATGCTGTACTGAGGCGAGTTAGCCATGTCCTGATCAAAAGTAGCGGTTATAGTAACTATAGCTCCAGAACCTAATAAATTATCTCCATCAGTGTCAGTAAGTATTACTGTTGGAACACAAGACAAGCCCCAGCCTGGAAAGTTAGCTGCTATTAATCCACTTCCTGTAGCAAAAGAGCCATGAGATGGATTATGTGAAACGCACCAGGAGGATAGATTGCCATTAAATAAAGTGGCATTTTCAAACATGCCTGTCATATTGGTAACAGATCTTACGTCCCAACCACCTATCTCCTGATTAAAGCTAGTTGCGAATTTAAACATATTACTCATATTATTAACACTAGATGTATTCCAACCTGAGATGTCCTGGTCAAAATCAACAGCCTCTCGAAACATATTTTGCATTTGAGTAACATTACTTGTATCCCAGCCTGAAATGTCTTGATTGAAATTTTTCGCTAGATAAAAAAGTGCAGTCATATTTTTAACGCTGCTTGTGTTCCAATTTAAGGGCTGACCATTATTATTAAAACCATCATTTTGTTTAAACAACTCTGCCATATTGGTAACAGATGACACATCCCAACCCGAAATGTCTTGATTAAAAGCGTCTGTGTTTCGGAACATTTGAGCCATATTTTCAAGACTAGAAGTAGTCCAATTCATTGGCTGACCACCATTTCCAAATTTCTTGGTAAACTTGAACATTAATGACATATTTTCAACATTAGACACGTTCCAACTTCCTATGTCCTGATTAAAAACCCCGCTAAAAAACATGCCCCTCATGTTGGTTACACTTTGTGTGTTCCAGGTTAAAGGGTTACTAGCTGCATTTGTAGCATCACCATTATTAAAACGATCGGCATTACTAAACATGAGTTCCATAGTAATAACACTGGAAACATCCCAACTACTAATGTTTTTATTAAATTGGTGTGCCTTATTAAACATGGATTTCATATTAGTAACACTGGAAACATCCCACTCCGAAATGTCTTGATTAAATGCCCTGGCATCTGAAAACATACTCTGCATATTGGTAACATTTGAAGTATCCCAACGACTTAAGTCTTGATTAAACGTTCTTTTATTATTAAAAAGATTGGACGTATCAGTAACCAAAGTAGTACATATACAATCCCAATCAGCGTCCCCTATTGGTTTAGCTGCTATAGACGTATTATCTACTGCTGTAACTACTCTATCAGTACCATCAATGTCAAGTGTTGTAGTAGAATTAGCAGTCATACCTGCACACGTTATCGTTGTTCCATCATAATTAAATTGCCCAAAGGAAACCACTCCGCAAAGCAGAAATAAAATCAGCAGTAATGTGTTTTTACTCTTTCTCATCTTCTTCTTGTTCTGATTGATCTTCCTCTGGTTTAGCTTTTTTCTCCAGATTAATTCTAACCATAATCTCATGTGCTGGTTCTTTTGTTACATCACTAATTGCAGTGCTTGTAAACTCATANCCATATCCCCACTCAAATCCCCACTTGTTCTTTGAGGTGATAAAGACAGCCATGTTTTCATTGTTTGAATAACCCGCGCCAATGGATATTTTTTCCTTAAACGANAGNTCNACTGTTCCACTGAAAAGNTTTGGNCTATTGGGAATGGACCGATAGACTATCATCGGGTTTAAACTAATNTCTTTTANCTTNATGCTTCCNCCTGCTGANAAATGAATGTAGGAATAATCACTNGCTGTGGTTTCCCAGTCTTTGGTGTCTTCAAATCTCTTGTTGTTAAAAATGCTTGGGACTCCTATGCCTANAAAATAATTAGGTGCTTTGTAGTGCATCCCTACTCCTATCACNGGNGTGAAATAACTCTTAATTACAGAGAGTGCAGGATTAAAATTATCATAAATACGNTCTATCCCNTTAACATCAATGTTGTTATAAAANCCTCCGCCTTTAAGACCTAAATATAGAAAGCGATCATCTGTTAGTTGTAGTTGATAATTATAATCAACGGTAAAGAAAGTTTTGTTCTCTACAAACACCCTATCGTTCTGGGCTGTAAATCCCAGATGAACGTTTTTCTTTTTTGGCATGTGATAAATTAGATAATTTGTCCTTGGGGCTCCTTCTATATTTTTCCACTGGCTTCTGGTGTTAAATGATACACTAGCTCCATCAGTACCTGTATAGGCAGGGTTGTAAATACTAAAACTTGTTCTGTTGAATAAAAGACTGCCCTCTTGAGCTGATAATGTAGAAGCCGGAGCAGTTATAAAAAACAAAAGGAAAATCCATGAATTAAGCTTTCCCAACATTCTATTCCAATTTAAAAAGGCGTTAAATATACAAAAATGTATGGCTTTTAATCATTTAATTAACTCCCTATTATAATAAAAATGGGGAAGTAGAAAAACTTCCCCATTTAATTAAATCATATAACTTAATCTGCTTTGGATTGTTTCATTTCAAACAACAAACGAACTCCAAAGAGCACAATAAGTATAGCAGGAAGTAAAGCCATTCTATACAAGGTATCTGACCCGGAAGTATCCATATCCATTACGAATCCCATTGCCCAAAGAACTATAGCAACAGAGAACATTCCTAATCCACCCAACAAGGATAACCCGAGGGCACCACTGCTTGGAATTTTTTCAGCAACAAAGGATAACATCGTTGGCCAAAAATAACATACCCCGACAGCAAAAACTGCTGCTGCCAAGAAAGAAGTAGCTCCAGTAGCAGAAGACAGCCATATTAGTCCAAGGCAAGAAAAGATTGCTGAGAAAAATAACATTTTAGTAATGCTTAATCGGTGTACAATATCTCCAGCAAATAGTCTCCCTACCATCATAATTCCGTTAATAAAAGCCAAGACTAAAATAGGGTTAGAAACCGTTTCTTCAAGTAAAGAGGAAATTCTTTGCGTTGTAGCCAGCTCCGTAGATGCTGTTAGTAACATACAAAAACTAATGAACCAAAATAGGGGATTAACAAAGCATGCTTTTAACATATCAGAGTAGGAAACACCACTTGAAACACGCTCAGTAGCTGGAAATTTTTGACCCCAGAATAGATAGATATAGATGATTACTGGAACAAATAAAGTTCCAACCAAAATCATCCAACTCATTCCCATTAAATCAACAATCAAATAAGCCAAAATACTTCCTATAAGTACTCCGCCAGGAAACCAAACATGAAAACGATTTAACATTTTAGTTTTTTCATTCGGATAAAGGGTTGCAATAAGTGGATTACATGCTGCCTCAACCATTCCGTTTCCAATTCCTATAAGAAGAGTACCTGTGAATAGCATTCCAAAATCTCTNGCAAATAAGGTCAATACAATTCCTGTTACATGACCTATAATGGCAAGGTTCATAATTTTTTTCATTCCAAAAAGGTCTACTAAAAAACCTCCTATTATCATTGCCAATGTAAATCCGTAAAAAGCTGGACCAAAGGCAATGCCAATTTGTTCAAGTGTCAAGCCATAATCGTTGTTAAAAACCAGTTCAATCTTTGCCCGAACAGCAAAAGTCATTGCAGTTGCTATTAGCGCAAAACAACTTGCATTAAATAATCTTGAGTTCATAATTTTATTTTGTTTGTTACTAGCTCCAATTTAAAAATAAATCTTGGTATAATTACTAAAAACTATTAGCTAAAATACTCTCATAGAGTTCTTGCTTGCCACTTGTTTTAGGAAAATTAGTTTGTTCAAGACCAATTTTATACAAATCCTTAATAGACAATTCCCCATTTTCGAACCCTTTTCCATTACCACTATCATAAGAATTATAGCGCTCTTCTAGCATTTTAGAGTAAGGAGTCTTGGTTAAAACATATTCTGAAGCAATTAAAGCTCTAGCAAAAATATCTGCTCCTTGGATATGTGCTATAAACAAATCCTCAAGATCAGTAGAATTTCTTCTCACTTTAGCATCAAAATTTATTCCGCCTCCTTCTAGTCCTCCTGATTTGAGAAAAACAAGCATTGCTTCGATAGATTCATATAGGTTAATTGAGAACTGATCTGTGTCCCATCCGTTTTGATAATCTCCTCGATTAGCATCAATACTTCCAAGCATTCCAGCATTCGCTGCTACTTGAAGTTCATGCTGAAAAGTGTGTTGTGCTAGTGTAGCATGATTGACCTCAATATTTAATTTAAAATGATCTTGTAATCCANTTTGATTTAAAAATCCTACAACCGTAGCAGCGTCAAAATCATATTGATGTTTGGTAGGTTCTGAAGGCTTAGGTTCAATAAAAAAATTACCCTTAAATCCCTGTTGCTTAGAATATTCAACCATTTTGTTAAAAAAAACTGCTAAATGATCAAGCTCTCGCTTCATATCAGTATTTAAAAGTGACAAGTAACCTTCTCTTCCTCCCCAGAAAACATAGTTTTCTGCTCCCAACTCCATCGAAGCATCAAAGGCAATTTTTATTTGTGCTGCTGCTCTAGAGGCAATTCTAAAATCTGGATTGGTAATAGCGCCATTCATGTATACAGGATTTGAAAAACAATTAGCTGTACCCCACAAAACCTTAATTCCAGTTTCTTTTTGTTTCCCTTTGATGTAGTCCAAGATTTGATCAATTCTTTTTTCGGTTTCTAAAAGAGTTGGGGCTTCTTGTATTAGATCAATGTCGTGAAAACAGAAATAATCAAAGCCCATTTTTTGAAGAAATTCAAAAGCGGCATCAGCTCTATTTTTAGCTTGTTTTAAAACATCCGTTTCTTGATTCCAAGGATAAAGATTAGTTAATCTCCCAAAAGGATCAGTGCCGTTGTCATTCATACTGTGCCAATAGCACATTGCAAATTTGAAGTGATCTCTTAAGGATTTTCCCATAATCATCCTATTAGCATCATAGTGTTTATATGCTAAGGGATTATCAGATTCTTTTCCCTCAAATTTTATGCTGTTAATATTTTTAAAGTAGTCTTGTTGCATTTTAAATTAAATTATTTGTTAATTGATTTTTCCATTTTTCATAAGCCTTATAGTATTGATCATAAGAATTTGCATTAGGCCTAATGGTTTTAGTTACTTTTATTTTTTCCTCCTCAGTTTCCTTATTGAGTTTGTAAATACTTGCTTTAGCCGCTCCTTCAGCTCCTGTTACCTCTAGCATTTCAATAGAAACTCCCAAAGTGTTTGCAATGGTTTTTGAAAATTCATCTGACAAAAATAAGTTATCATTTCCCACTTTTAGTTGCTCAATCATTACACCGTCATTTTTTAAAATTTCAATTCCATAGATAAGAGCAAAAGCAATTCCTTCAAGAGTGGCTCTAACCATGTGGTTATTATCATGAATATTAAAGTTTATATTACTTATATGACCATTTAAATTCTTGTTATCGAGCATCCTCTCCGCGCCGTTACCAAAGGGAAAAACCATTAATCCATTGCTTCCAACTGGAACATCTATAGCCATATGGTTTAATTTTTCATATCCCAAAGATCCCATAAGTTGGTGTAACCATCGGTACTGAATTCCTGCACCATTTAAATTAAGCAACTTCCCAAAAGTTTTCTCATGGCTTTGATAATTTAGGTGGGCAAAAGTATTTACCCTAGTAAGTTCATTTCCAGAGAATTTATCAGTCAAGGCGTAAACTACACCCGATGTCCCTGCAGTAGCAACAACATCGCCTGAATTTCTTGCTCCAAGTGTAAAGGCGTTGTTAGGTTGATCCCCTGCACGATAAGTCACTGGTATTCCTATAGGTAAACCTGAAGATTCACTTCCTTTTTTTGAGACTTTAGCTTGTTCTTNAAAATTTGAAACTATCTCAGGAACTAGATTTAGATCAATTTTAAAATTTTTAAAAAGGGATTCAGAGGGAGAATCATTTTTAAAATCCCAAAATACTCCCTCTGAAAGTCCATTGATAGTTGTTTGTGTTTCTCCTGTAAGTTTAGCTACCAAAAAATCCCCAGGAAGCATAAACTTATATACTTTCTCGTAAAGAGATGGTTCATTTTCAACTACCCAAGCCAATTTTGAGGCTGTAAAATTTCCAGGAGAGTTTAGTAAATGGTTTTCACAATAAGACCTGCCAAGATTTTTCATTGCCTTTTGACCATAGGAACTTGCGCGACTATCGCACCAAATGATTGACTTCCTTAAAGCATTTAGGTCTTTATCAACTAAAACTAATCCATGCATTTGATAAGAAATACCAATGCTTGTTATTTGATCCGAATCAATCTTTGCCTTTTTAATCAAAGATTTAGTTGCCTGACAAAGATATTTCCACCAAAGAAGAGGATCTTGTTCAGCCCATCCAATTTTATCTGCCATAATTGGAATTTCCACCTCAGGTACTCTTTCTACAGCTAAGGATTTTCCAGACTTAACATCAACAAGAGCAGCTTTAATAAAAGAACTTCCTACATCGTATCCTATTGCGATCATTTATTATCAGGTTGTATTGGTGATTTTACTTATGCTCCTTATTTTTTTAAGTAAATTTTTACCAGTAACAGCACTGGCTGTTATTAGTCCAGCAAAAAGTGCTCCTCCCACTCCTGCAGTTACTATATCTTGTCCTGTCAAAAAGAAATTTTTTAACTCTGTTCTTGGTTTTAAAAAACTTTGATTAAACCTATTTGGATCATGATCAATTCCATACAATTCACCTTTTTTGTAGTTTACAAAATTCTTAGTTGAAAGAGGGGTTGAAAGTTCGTAGTGATCAATCTTTCCTCTCAGATGTGGGAGATGTTTATATAAATATTCTAAAAGTCTCTTTGAAATAGTTTCCTTAAGCTTCTCATAATCATTTCCTCTTTTCATCCATTTGGTACTTTTCCATTTAGAAAACAATTCAAATGGAAGTAGTGTTATTATATCAATAGTACTTTTACCAGGATATCTATCGTCCCAAGAAGGATCTTTAGATGAAGGAAAGGAAATGTAAACTAAAGGAAAAGGGGCATTAAAATTATCTAGGTAATCATTAACACATTTATCATGATCTCCTTTATCTGGATATATCCATAGATTAGATTTTGGAAGTTTTAGCTCTTTGGAAGATCCTTTAAGTCCTATATAAAGACATCCATGAGCTACAGAAGGATTTACTTTATTTAATCTAGATTCAAATTCATACTTTTTACTAATATCAGAAGGAATCAATTTTTTATAGGTGTTAAAAATACCTGTTCCGCTAATTATAGTTTTTGCATGAATTTCTTTTCCATCATCCATTTTGACCCCTATGGCCACATTTTTTTTAACTATAATGTTTTTCACTTCTGCATTGACAAGAATAGTTCCTGATGCTTTCTGAATTACAGGATAAATTGTATCTAAAATTTTGGAAGAACCTCCAATAGGAAAACTTCCTCCTCCCAAATAATGTTTTACTACAGAAGCATGCATTGCAAAACTACTTTTCTTTGGGGTTAGTCCATAATCGCCATATTGAGCTGTAAGCAGCTTTATTAAGTCTTCATTTTTTGTTAAACTACTTATAACATCATAAGTGGTTTGGTTAGAATATTTTAAATATTCTTTTTTCATAAAGCCTCCCAATATTTTATCAATAAATTTTGGGAAGACTTTACTTGCATAAAATTTGCCCATAGACTTACTTGATGCGAATACAAGATTGATGTATTTATCTATTGCCTCTTTTTCACTTGGGAAATATTGGTATATTTTATTTTTAAAATTTTCAACTCCTTTTATAAAATCATATGATTTATTTCCAATAATTATTCTATCGTATACCCTTCCCATATCTGCCCACTCCAGTTTAGAATCAGTGACGTAATCGAAAAGTATTCTTATTGGACTATTTTTTCTCTGTACTTCTCCTATATAATGAATTCCTACATCCCATTCATATCCTCTTCTTTTAAATACATGGGTAAAACCGCCAGCGGTATAGTGTCTCTCTAAAATAAGTACTTTCTTTCCTTCTTTTGCCAGAATTGATGCAGCAGACAAACAGCCCATCCCAGATCCAATCATCAATACATCGTAACTATCTTCAAGGGCATACTTTTTTTTATAGGACTGGATCATTATGTCTTAAAATTTATATTAAAGGTAAAAAAACACTAGTAAACCAATATCATGAATTTAGATGTACCTGAAGAGAAAAGTTTATTAAATTTGACCCTTAAACAAACAAGTTAAATAGTCTGGTGGTTAAAAAGTGGTTTCAGTCCATACAAATAGTTTAAAAAAAGATCCGTAAACCACTGTCAATACAATATATTGGCCTCGTAGCATAACTGAATAGTGCACTTGATTACGGCTCAAGAGGTTGCAGGTTTGAATCCTGCCGAGGTCACAAAAAGGAGGATTGTTATAAACAATTCTCCTTTTTATTTATATTTAAGAATAAAAATGAAATTCTTAAAGACCTTTCTGCCTCTATTTTTACCAGTTTTTATTTCGGCATGTGATGATGGATTTAAAAATGATGTCCAAAATGAGGAGATTACAATAAATGAAATCACTGATGTTGTTGAAGTATTAAGAGACAAGTGGGGCGTCAATCATATTTATGCTCAAAATCAATACGATTTATTTTTTTCTCAGGGATATCTTGCTGCAAAAGACAGACTTTTTCAGTTTGAAATTTGGAGACGCCAAGCAACAGGAACAGTAGCTGAGATCTTAGGTGAAGATGAATTAGAAAGGGATATAGGCACAAGGCTTTTTCAGTTTAGAGGGGATATAGAGAAAGAATTAAATCATTATCACCCTGATGGAGCAGAAATCATCCGTGCATATGTTGATGGCATCAACAAATATATAACTGATGTAAATAGAAATCCAGATGATCTACCCCTACCTTTTAAAATCTTAGGAATAAAGCCAAATCTTTGGACTCCAGAGGTAGTAATTTCAAGGCACCAAGGATTATTAGGGAATATAAACCAAGAACTTCAAATTGGAAGAGCTGTTGCTCTTTTGGGTGAAGAAAAGGTTAAAGAACTAATATGGTTTCATCCAAAGGATCCAAAGATCAAATTAGATCCAAAAATTGATAAGGACCTACTTTTTGAAAATATACTATCCCCATATAATGCATTTAGAAAAACACTAAAATTTTCTAGAAAAAGTGTTTTGGAAAATTATAAAACCAATTCAGATAAAATTGCCACTAATAACATAATAAAAATTGACTCTTTATCAATTGGAAGTAATAACTGGGTAGTTAGTGGAAGTAAAACTGAAGACGGCAATACCTATATGGCAAATGATCCCCATAGAAGAATTTCAGTGCCATCACTAAGATACATGGCTCATTTAATATCACCTAATTGGAATGTAATTGGTGGTGGTGAACCTGAAATACCCGGCATATCAATAGGGCATAATGAATATGGAGCTTGGGGTCTTACCGTATTTAGAACAGATGGGGAAGACTTATATCAATATGAAATTAATCCAAATAACCCTTTACAATATAAATTCAAGGGGGAATGGAGAGAAATGAAAATAATTAAAGAAGTTATTCCAGTTAAAGATAAAGAACCTGTTGAAGTTACACTAAANTANACTCATCATGGCCCAATAACTTATATAGATGAAAAAAAGAATATTGCTTTTGCTGTAAAATGCGCTTGGCTTGAAATTGGTGGATCTCCTTATTTAGCTTCTTTAAGAATGAATCAGGCTAAATCTTGGGAAGAATTCAGAGATGCTTGTGATTATAGTAATATACCAGGGGAAAACATGATTTGGGCTGATACCAATGGNAATATTGGTTGGCAAGCTGTTGGAATTGCACCGATTAGAAATAATTTTAGTGGATTAGTGCCTATTTTGGGAGATGGTAGTTATGAGTGGGATGGATATCTACCTATAATTAAAAAACCCAATGAGTATAATCCTGAAAGAGGTTTCATTGCTACAGCAAATCAAAATGTAACACCTGAAAATTATAAATTCTGGAACGCTATTGGTTATTCTTGGTCAGATCCTTATAGAGGNGACAGAGTCAATGAAGTACTAAATCAAAAAGATCCACTAAATATTGAAAAAATGAAAGATTTACAAGTTGATGTAACATCTTTACCAGCAAAAAAATTGATTCCTATACTTGATCAAATTTTATTTGATTCCAAAAATTCGGTCTTAAAAGAAAAATTATTTGATTGGAATTTTNAACTTTCTCCTAATTCAATCCCTGCTGCTATTTATGTCTCATGGGAAAATGAAATAAAAAAACTAGCACACAAGAAATTTGTTCCAAAAAAAGCTAAAGAATATATTCAGTCTATTCAACTCAAAAAAATAATTGATTGGATAGAACTTCCAGAAGAAAANATTTTTGGCTCTAAACCTACTCTAGGTAGAAACCAATTTTTAAAAGAATCCTTTATTTATGCAATGAAAAATCTTGAAAAAAAACTAGGGTCAGACATAAATAATTGGCAATATGGACAAGAAAAATTTAAACATATATTCATGACTCATTCTCTAGGTAAAATAGTAGATAAANAGACCGCAGCTAAATTAAATCTTGGTCCTCTTCCAAGAGGCGGAAATTCATACACGCCTGGTTCTACAGGTAGTAATGATAGTCAATCTAGTGGNGCAACTTTCAGATTAATTATAAATACTGGTGATTGGGACTCAGCAATTGCTAACAATAGTCCTGGTCAATCTGGTGATCCAGACAGTCCTTTTTACAGCAACCTTTTTCAAAAATGGGCAAAAGATGAATATTTCCCGATGTACTTTTCTAGAGATAAAATCAAATCAACTACATATAAAAGAACCTATCTAACTCCAAGCAAAACTAAAATGATAATTTATAAATTAAAGTTTTAGTTTTATATCTAAAGGTGTTTTACCAGATATTCGAGTATCGTCCTTAGTCATGATTTTAAAACTTTTAGTCTTATTAGAGGTTTTAAACTTTTCAAATTCATTATCTGGGAATTTAGATAGAGTTCTAGTTNTCAGATCAATAAATCCAAAAATTAATTCAAGACGAGCTAAATTTATTCCATCAGAGCTATAGAAATTCTGAAGTAATCTTCCAAACCTTTGGTCATCACTATATCCATCAACTTCAACACTTACTATAAATTCATCTTCCAATTTTAATTCCTTGTAATAATACATATGCTCATAAAAAACTACAGGACCCCTCATATGCGCCTCTAGTTTATCTTTTGTTAATCCAATTGAATCAAAAAAAGACATCCTTGTATCTGCAGAGTACTTGATATATGAATGGTTTGCAAAATGCCAATTAGCATCAAGATCAGGCCAAAGAACAGAGTATTTTTTTGTAAACATTAATGGAAGTTTTAAGATTATAGACATAAAAAATCTCCTAAGCTTCGCTTAGGAGATTTAGTATTAATTTATCTTGTTAGAGAATTATTCTTCAACTTTGATTTCAACTCTNCTGTCAAATTCAACTCTTCTATTTGAAGCTCTACCCTCACTTGTATTATTATCAGCTGCAGGTNTAGTCTCTCCAAAAGCTTCAGTATTAAGTCGCGAACNATCAACTCCCATAGCAACTAAAGCATCTTTAACTGCTTTTGCTCTTTTTTCAGAAAGTGATTGATTAAAATTAGTTGGNCCATCACTTGAAGCGTGACCTTCAATAGTAAGAACTGCNTCNGTGAACTGCTCCATTAGAGACTTNATTTCTGAAAGTTTNGCNGAACCTCCCTTGCTTATTCTGGAACTANTAACCATAAACATAATCTTAGATTTATCGCTATTCAAGAAATCTGTTAATTCTTGTGGCAATGANTTNTCTGGACATCCATTGTCAGTACCTGCTTCGTTAGGACAAGCATCATCTTTATCTAGTACACCATCTCCATCACTATCAGGCCAAGGACAACCATTGTTTTCNCCAGCCTCATTNGGGCAAGCATCATCATTGTCTGATACTCCATCTCCATCAGAATCTGGACAACCACCCATTTCTGCACTACCAGCAGCATCAGGACATGCATCTTCATTNTCAGCCACTCCATCTCCATCAGAATCTGGACAACCATTTAAGTCAGCAGATCCAGCNTCTTCTGGACAAGCATCTTTATTNTCTGGNATTCCATCAGAATCTCCATCAGGACATCCATCGAATTCTTTCAAACCTGGAACTTCAGGACAAGCATCTTTCTTATCAGATATACCATCTTTGTCTGTGTCTTGTGATCCAAAATTGTAGCTTACTCCAATAACGTGCTGAAGATGATTGTAAGCTCCATTTTCATTAGCAGATCTGTAGGAAGTGCTAGCAGCTATTGCCCAATTATCAGAAACAAAAAAATTAACCCCTATACCTCCAAGGTAAGTTCTAGCGGCTTCACGAGAAGGAAACATTCCTTCTCTGTCNAATCCATCATTAAAACTTGTTATNCCATATCCTCCGAAAAGGTAAGGCACTGTATTNCCTTCAGAAATGTTATATTTTANAACTCCATCTAANGAGANATAATCAACAGATCCNGAATTAATGTNTAATGAATTTGTACCGTACTGNGCGCCAAGTGACAAACCACCAGCNATATACCTTGAAAGACTCAAGGCNGGTACTCCAAAACCAGTATCGGAATCAACTGANTCGTCTTGAATNCCNACTAAATTTGCTCCCACACTAACTGCCCATGGATTCTCTGAGGTCTGAGCAAATGAGAGAGATAATGAAAGGATGAAACAAAACGATAGATAAATAATTTTTTTCATAAAGTCAAATTTTATGTTTTTAATCAAATTAAAATATCTCGTAAGTTATAAAAAAAATAAGTTTTCCAGGCAAAAAGAATATTTATTTATAAACAAAGGTTATCCCTGTAATTCTAGAAATTACAATCGGTGGGGACAAAGTTAAAACTTGATGGTTGAAAACCATATTTGAAAATCAGCTCGAAAGTAACGCCATTGACNGTCTCTTCCTGCCTCTCTTCGACAACAAAATTAGTATCTGATAATTCAACTATTGATATAATTTGATTGTATTCTTGGGACTGATCAAAATCCACTTCAAATTGAGAATAATCCTGAGGGCTTTTTTCAACCCATCTCCATCTACCNTCCTCAAAATGAACTGGTTTGCCTTGAACATCATAAAATGTCCATAANTATGTACCGTACTCTGTAAAAGTAATAACAACTGTATTTGAAGGATAACAACCTTCACTTGTNGGGTTTTCNGGNGTTTCTTCACATCGGGATTCCCACTCTTCCACAAAAAGTTTACACAAAGGATCACTAATAGAGGTAGTCTCNCCATTACCGCCAGACTGAGCATCTACTCTTATAAGACGCCATTGTTTTTGAATTTTATAATGATTACTGCCTTCTGGAGCATCAGAAACAATAGGTTCTTCCTTTCTTGCATCAATACTAAGATTTTGGTCAACAAAGCAAAAATCTTGTGCCTCACCAAAAGCAGCATTAAAACTTAACTCTCCCTGCTCGCTAATTTCTATAGAATCAAATGTCGCAATACTACCAATTTGAGGCAATGAAGCTTCTTCGTTGTAATTTTCTTGCATTAAAAATATTTGATCGACCTCTACTTTTGTGGGATCACTCTCGTCAAAACTTATAACATAAACTCCATTAAAAAATCTGGGCTCTTTTGAGGAATCGTTTAAATCTGAAACCTTAAGTATGTACTTGCCTTCGCTTGTAAATTCAAGAGAATTTATATAGCATTGGACAGTACTCTTTGAAGAACCACCAGAGTTATTCTCTATGTTCCATTTCCCAACAAATAAAGAGTTGAATTCCTCTTTTATCTCAATTTTTTCCTCTACAGATAAATGAGGATCTATTCCTGCTTTTGGACTGCAACCAATNAAGAATAAAAGTGAAAAAATAAATGCTATGTAAAAAAAGTTTTTCAATTAAAAATCAAATTTCTATGTATACCAAAGATATTAAATATTGGACAATTCACTTTTATTGTTAATAATTGACCTAATTATTTAGTAAGTACCACTGATCTACCCTTTTTTGGGAATTTTTACTAATATCAAGCCAAAATAAGTTTATATCTGCGTAATGATAATTCTTTACTAAAGATAAAAATATCCTACCAGGAATTTTAGGCACAGTTGACCATAAGATTCCGTCAGAAACCTCAACTTTTAAGGCATTTGAATAAATTTTTCCATCTTTAAAAAGCAATCCCTTGTGCTCTTCTTCTTCAGAATAGTTATTAGTGTTCCAACTTATTGGATTAGTAGTTACNCCGCCTTTGAACCATTTCTCTTTAGGTAGATTGTTCATTTTGTAAGTATTCCAACTAACAAACCCCCCTACATCATCAGGATTAATCATTGGCTTAATCGATTTAAATTCATTCGGTAAAATCCTTATGCCNATCAAATATGCAGCAACTAATTTTTCTTTTAGGGGTTTTTCATCAAAGTAATCTTTCATCAATTGGATTGCATGCATTGTCCCTTGGCTATGCGTTGCAATAATGATAGGTTTCCCATTGTTATAATTTTCTAAATAATATTCAAATGCATTTTTTAAATCTTCATAAGCTAAATTCCAAGCGCCAATACCNGGAGATTCATTTCTTAAATCAACAATTGAGAAAGGTTCNGAAAANATTCTNTAGTGAGCCTGTCTATAAAACGGTGCATAGAGATTTGCAGAGGAAACCCATGCAGATGCTTGATATTTTATAGCCTTTTGAANTATTTCTTTTCTGAAATCTTCNTCAAAGATGTCAGCATTTAAAGAAGGGTTTTTTCTGTCAGAAAAAAGAGTTGGGTAAATGTAAAAAACATCNGCTTGCTTTTCAATNTAATCTCCTGTAATTTGAATTAAATCTTTAGGATATTTCCCTGGCAGAACAGCCCANCTCTCATTTTTTGAATAGCTTGGCTTAGCAGGTATCTTATCTTCATCAAAGNCCGATNTTTTATNCGCCGTCTTACAATTGATGAAAATNAAAAAGAAAAGTAATGTGTAAAAGTTAATTCTCATANGGTCAAAGATAAAAAATGAAAGAATTAATTTGTAAATATTAAACCACTATAATTGTTATATTTATAANTCTAAAAAATAAAAAATGAAGAAAATTTATCTCCTTTTGATCGTTTTTTTTGGCACTGTTGTAAATGGCCAAAATTTTTCCACTTCAATGATGGAAAATATAAAACCCAGGAATATTGGTCCTGGAGGTATGAGTGGAAGAGTAACTGCTATTGATGTTGTTAATAACAAGCCTGACATAATTTATGTAGGAACTGCATCAGGAGGTTTATGGAAATCTGAAAGTGGTGGGATAAAATGGAGTCCCATATTTGATGACCAAGTAACTGCATCAATTGGNGCAATTGCAATACAACAATCAAATCCAGATGTCATTTGGGTTGGAACAGGTGAAGGTAATCCAAGAAATAGTCTTAACGGAGGCTATGGAATTTTTAAATCTTTAGATGGAGGTAAAACATGGAACTCAATGGGTCTAGAAAAAACTAGACATATTCATAGAATAATTATCGATCGCTCTAATCCAAAAACTGTTTATGTTGCCGCTATTGGTTCTCCATGGGGAGAGCATTCAGAAAAAGGTGTCTATAAAACAATTAATGGCGGTAAAAGTTGGAAAAAAATATTGTTTGTTAATAATAAAACTGGTGCAGCAGACATGGTTGTTGATCCAATAAATCCTAGTAAAATAATTGTTGCAATGTGGGAACATAAGAGAGATCCCTGGTTTTTTAAATCAGGTGGAAAAGGAAGCGGTTTATATATCACTTACGATGGAGGAGAAAATTGGACAAAAAAAACAGATAAAGANGGGCTTCCTAAAGGAGAACTTGGAAGAATTGGACTAGCCATATCTAAAAGTAAAAANAATATTNTTTATGCTCTTGTAGAATCCAAAAAAAATGCTCTATATAAATCAGTTGATGGAGGAGAAAATTGGAAAAAAATCAATGATAAAAGGGGTATTGGGAATCGTCCATTTTACTACTCAGATATTTTTGTTGACCCTGAAAATGAAAATCGAATTTATAGTGTTTTTACCTACGTTAATGTTTCTGAGGATGGAGGAAGAAGCTTTAAACAATTAATGCCAGCATATGGAACAGATAATGGAGTACATCCAGATCATCATGCATGGTGGATCCATCCAGATAATGGCTCGTATATTATTGATGGCAATGATGGAGGACTAAATATCAGTAGAGATGGAGGGAAATCATGGAGNTTTATTGGNAATATTCCTGTAGCTCAATTTTATCATATAAGTGTAGATAATGAATTCCCCTATAATGTTTATGGAGGAATGCAAGACAATGGATCTTGGAGAGGNCCCAGTTATGTNTGGAAAACCCAGGGAATTAGAAACTCTTACTGGCAAGAAATTGCATTTGGTGATGGTTTTGATGTTGTTCCTGATCCTGATGATTCTCGATATGGATATGCCATGAGTCAGCAAGGGTATGTGTCAAGATATGATTGGATGACAGGAAACAATTACATAATAAGGCCTACACATCCCGATCCTGATATGAAATTAAGATTTAATTGGAATTCTGCAATAGGCCAAGACCCATTTAAAAATAATGTTGTTTATTTTGGGAGTCAGTTTGTTCACAAAACTGAGGACAAAGGAATTACATGGAAAGTTATTTCACCTGATCTAACAACAAATGATCCTGAAAAGTTAAATCAAAGTGAAAGCGGTGGATTGACATTAGATGCCACGGGAGCAGAAAATTATTGTACAATTCTTGTAATTGAACCATCTCCTGTTGAAAGAGATATGATTTGGGCAGGAACTGATGATGGAAGAGTACATATAACAAGAAATGGTGGGGATAATTGGGAAGAAGTAACAAGTTCAATAAAAGATCTTCCAAAAGGTAGTTGGATTGCTCAAATCAAAGCCTCAAACAAAAATAAAGGTGAAGCCCTTCTGGTGGCAAATGATTACAGGAGATTTAATTACAAACCTTATGTATATAGAACAATCAATTATGGAAAATCATGGAAGAGAATAGTAAACTCAGATGATGCTTTTGGTTATGCTTTAAGTGTAGTTGAAGATTTTGAAAGTAAAAATCTTTTATTTCTTGGAACAGATGATGGCCTNTACCTCTCTTTAAATGCNGGGGAAAAATGGGAGAAATTTGATTCAAAGATTTTCCCAACAGCACCAGCAAGAGATCTTGTNATCCACCCTCGGGAACACGATTTAATTATTGGNACCTTCGGAAGAGCTGCATGGGTCTTAGATGANATTCGCCCCTTAAGGGAAGTTTCTAAACAACCAAATATCACTTCTAAAGAAATACACTTGTTTAATCCTCCAGAAGCATATATGGCCTCATATCAACAACCTACTGGTAGCAGGTTTGGTGCAGATGCTATTTATAATGGTGAGAACAGAAAAAGAGGTGCAATGATTACCTATTATTTTAATCCTAAAAAGAAAAACTCAGAAGNGNTNAAAAATAATGATTCGACAAAAAGTGAAAAGAATAGTANCTTAAAGAAAAAGNTTGAAGACTCAATAAAACTTAAAATATNTGATGGAGATCGTCTAATTAGAACTTTAAAAAAGAAAGCTCCTGATAAAAAAGGTTTTTATAGAATCTATTGGCAAATGGATGAAAGGGGGGTTGAAAGGCCAAGCAGAAGAATAAGAAAANTAAAAGTTGAACCCTCAGGAGTAAGTGTTAANCCNGGTGTTTATTCTCTNAACCTTACTTATGGTAATTTAGTTTCAAAAAGTGAAATTAAGGTTTCTACTGACCCTNGATTAAATTATGAAAAAGAAAAACTTGATCAAGTATATAACAATTCAAAAATTTTGGAAAGNTACCTAATGACTACTACAAAAGCNGTTAAACAATTGGTNGAAAGCAAGGAAACNCTCAAAACAATTTCAGATCATTTAAAGAAACATAATGAAAAAAAATATGACTCAATAATTAAATCATCTAACAAAATATCAAAAAGAATTGATGAATTATTNTCTCTATATATTGGTAAAGAAGACAAGAGACAGGGTATTACAAGAAATCCTGATATNACTGTCATGAGAAGACTGTCTGCTGCTTCAA
The DNA here is from genome assembly GCA_002702405.1 of Flavobacteriaceae bacterium. Next base: position 20,521 of record NZZH01000054.1, read on the forward strand.
CNTATGTGGTTTCTAGAAAAACAGGTATTTCTAAAACAGAAATAAATCTAATGAAACATTTAAAACAAGAATTAGAAAATGCGTTAATTAAAACCAACAAATTTTTTGATAGTGAGTGGATNGAATTTAAATCAAATNTTGAAAAACAAACAATCCCTATTTTCAAAGGAGTTGAAAATATAAAGCTTGAAAGTAATTAAGTTATAATTTGAAAAGGGTTTAAATTTTACCATTCTCTTTTAGTATTAACTTTTTTTTGAGCTTTTATTTCTTTCTCTGAAANAACNTTNAGTAAAGATGGATGCTGCTCTATAGAATATTGAATTTTTTCAATTATTGAATCAANAGAATCTTTTTCATAATTTATTTCCAAAGGNTTTTTAATATTCATAGACTGAAGTATGCCTCTCTTTTTTATTATTATACCNCTTTTATCAAATGATCTTCTAAAACCATCTATTACAATTGGGATTACAATTGGTTTATATTTTTTAATAATATGANCAGTTCCTCTTCTAANAGGATAAAACGGTTTTGTAGTCCCTTGAGGAAAAGTTATTACCCAACCATCATTTAATGCAATACCAATATTTGAAATATCAGTCATTTTTACATCTCTTTTGACTTCTTTTCCTTTTTCTCTCCAAGTCCTTTCAACTGAAANAGCNCCTGCATAAGCCAAAANTCTAGGTAAAATACCTGACTTCATTGTTTCCTTGGCNGCAACATAGTATATGTTTAATTTTGGGNTCCACAAGTATCCAATATTTTTTATAGAATCAATTCTACCACTCAAACTTGCATTGAAAACATGTAACATGGCGACAACATCAGCAAAATATGTCTGATGATTTGAAACAAAAAGAACATTAGAATTTGGAAGCTCCTTAATTACATTAGATCCCTCTATTTTAAGTTCATTAAAGCCACGATAACGTCTGTGGGTAATTATTCCCATATAACGTATTAGCCATTTTTTAAGTATTAGAAAATGACCAAAAGGGTTTCTTTTAAACATTAGAATTTCCTGAGTAAAGGCAAATATAAAAATTATTTATAGCTCAAATTTTTTATGAGCTGCTTAAATTCAGTAAGAATCATGGCAGTTGCACCCCAAACAAAAGCTTCCTTTAAAAAATACCCTGGAACAAAAACATCTTTCATATAAGAAGTAGAAATTTTTCTTTTTGTTAAACTTTTTTCATTTAATAATGAATTTAGAGGTATTTCAATAATTTGATCAACTTCTTTTTCTTGTTTTTGAAAAAAAGGCTTCTCGGTGCTAAAACTTAAAAAGGGAGTAACAATAAAATTACTTGGCGGAATAAATACTTTTGTTAGCTCTTTTATTTTTAAAACTGAATCTTTTATTAATCCTACTTCTTCTGAAGCCTCCCTTAATGCAGTATTCCAGCCATTTGAGTCAATTGCCTGAAACTTCCCGCCAGGTAAACTTATCTGTCCAGAATGTGTGCCCTTATATACATTTCTTCTAATTAAAATAAATCTTGCTTTTTTATTTATATCAGGGTAAATATGAATTAATACAGATGCCTTTTTTGGATTAGAAATATTTTTAAAATGATCTTCAATTTTTTTTAATCTCCCAGGAGGAACTAATAATAGATGAGCCCTATCTCCAGGTAATTCAATTTGTTTTAAATTTGATTTTAAATCTAAAAAATTAGCAAAATCCATAAATATGGTAAAAGTATATTTATTTAGTTTATTGTTTCTTTCTATTTCTTGCATACAATCTAAACAAAAAACAGAAAAAGCAGGGAATTATCCTGCAAAAAAAGAGATCACTNTAAANATTAAAGAAGAAATTAAAAAACCNCTGTATTTAGACAACAAGAATGCAATCCCTTTTCTATATGAATATGGTAAAAATAATCCNGAAAATAAANTTAGAATAATTACTAAATATGGGAANATAGATATTTTACTTTATGAAAACACTAAATACCATAGAGCAAACTTTATTTATCTTACCAAGATAAATTATTTTGAAAATAGTATGTTTCATAGAGTCGTAAAAGATTTTATAATACAAGGCGGTAATTCAGATAATATTAANATTTCAAAAAAAAGAAAAAAAATTGGTCGTTACCTTCTACCTCCTGATACTGATAAAGGTCATAATCANAAAAGAGGAGTAATCTCAATGCCAAGCAGTNAAATTGATAATCCTCATAAAATGGCTTCACCCTATGAATTTTTTATCGTTCAACAATCACNAGGAGCACATCATCTTGATGGAAGCTATACAGCATTTGGGGAAGTAATTTCTGGCATGGATGTTGTTGATAAGATAAATTCACAACCAACTGACNAAAAAGAAATGCCAAGAGAAAATNTTTATTTAAAAACNATCNTAATNGAATAGATTATTTTTTTNANAANCTCTTTATTTTAAATCATNATATTAAATTTATTTATTATTTTTGTTTTATTATAAATTTTTTAAATGACTATAATCCAATTAAAATACATGTTGCTTGTTGCTGAANATAAAAACTTTACTACAGCAGCCAACAAATCCTTTGTCACACAACCCACTCTAAGCATTCAAATTCAAAAGCTTGANGAAGAATTAGGNACTAAAATATTTAATCGAAATACTAAACCTGTTTTATTAACTGANATAGGAAAAAAAATTGTTCAACAAGCACAAAGAATTATTGAAGAATCCTCTAGAATGANTGATATTGTTGCTCAAGAAAAAGGTTTTATAGGCGGGGAATTNAAACTAGGCATNTTACCAACTGTTATGCCTACACTCCTNCCTAAGTTTCTTAATACATTTATAAAAAAATANCCTAAAGTAGATATTAAAATTGAAGAATTAACCACAGACAATATTTGTAAAAAAATTAACGATGGTCATCTAGATGCAGGTATAGCNGCAACTCCCCTTCTTAGAGATAACATAATAGAAAAATCTCTTTATTATGAACCTTTTGTGGGTTATGTTCCATCATNCTTTCCTTTTCATAAAAATAAAAATATTGAAATTGATGATTTAAATTTATCAGATTTATTAATCCTGGAAGATGGACACTGCTTTAGAAACCACGTCTTAAACCTCTGTGAAATNAATGAAAAAAAAATTNAAAAATTTGATCTAAAAAGTGGAGGTTTTGAAACATTAATTCATCTTGCAGATNCAGGGTTAGGAATGACTATTTTACCATACCTNAATGCCATGATCCTCCCNANGGAAAAACAGGTTAATNTTAAGTTCTTTAAGGAACCTGCTCCAGCAAGAGANATAAGTTTAATACATTCCAAAAGCCAATTAAAAATATCTATTATTTCAGCNCTAAAATCAACTATTTCTGAAATTTTAAAAAGCACTTTTGCCNTAGGNAATATTAAAGTNATTTCCCCNNCAAAAACNANGTAAATCAATTANTNNTNAAATAATCTATTTAGTCNTTTACAAGTTTTCAATTTTAATAGATTTCCTNCTNTAAGTNGAAGCCCATCTNACAAGACGNTNAGATTCNTNNTNTGNNAGAGAAGACATTGCNTTTTTNANCTCCTTNTTAAAGAGATANGGNTTAAANCTAACNTTCCTTANNANNCTCTTATAAAAAAAGTATGAAGATGACATGNNTNATTTTTAAATAAATATATTTTTTTTTTNCAATAATTATTGTTGTAGAAATGTTAAAAATTTTATAATCTTAATATGGGCTTTTTAAAAAACAAGTGAGGGGTTTCAAATTAATATAAGGCCATATAAATATTAATTATGCTATATTTGCAAACTTCTTCGGGGTGTAGCGTAGCCCGGTCATCGCGCCTGCTTTGGGAGCAGGAGGTCGCAGGTTCGAATCCTGCCACCCCGACACTT
>NZZH01000055.1 GCA_002702405.1 Flavobacteriaceae bacterium
CAAGACAAATACCAAATAAAGGAATATCATTTTCTATTACTAATTTAGCAAGTTTCTGAACCTTTATGAGTGGTTCTGGATCTCCAGGACCATTAGAAATAAAATAGCCATCAGGATTCCATTTTTGGATTTCTGAAAAGTCTGTATCATACGGATACACATTAATATTAAAACCTTTGTTAATTAGATTATTTAAAATATTATTTTTTATACCGAGGTCAAGAACAGCGACTTTATATTTTGAATTTGGATTGCCAATTAAATAAGGTTTATTTGTTGAAACCTTTGAGGCTAATTCTAGCCCCTGCATTTTAGGGTATTTTGACAATTGTTTCTCGATTTTATCTATAGAATTGGTTTGAGTCGTTATAACAGCATTCATGGCTCCATTTTCTCTTATATAATTTACCACAGCTCTAGTGTCAATATCTGAAATAGTAATAATTTGATTTGTTTTCAAATATTCATATAAAGATGAAGCACCAGGGCGAGAAAATTCATAACTAAAATTCTTACATATTAATCCTGATATTTTGACTTTTTCCGATTGAGCTTCAAGATTTTGAACACCATAGTTACCAATATGAGAATTAGTAGTAACCATTAACTGTCCATGATAAGAAGGGTCAGTAAATATCTCCTGATAGCCTGTCATCCCAGTGTTAAAACAAATCTCACCATAACTGCTTCCAGAGCAAACAACTGACTTTCCATAAAACCTAGCGCCGTCAGCTAATAATAAAATAGCCTTTTTTCTTTTTTTATATGACATAATTTATGATGCAAATGAACATAAAAAAAGGATAAACTAAAATGTCTATCCTAATAAATTATTTTAAATTATTAACATTAAAATTATCATTTATCTTCTTTACTATTTTCATCTTTGGAATCCTTTTCATTTTGATTGGAAATTGGTTTTTCTTTAGAAGTATCTTTTAATTTCTCATCTGTTTTTACTTGATCTTGAATTTGATCAACAGGTTTTTCTTCTTCCTTTTTAGAGCCCTGCTTATCTTCAGTCTGATCAACAGGTTTTTCTTCTTCCTTTTTAGAACCCTGCTTATCTTCAGTATGATCAACAGGTTTTTCTTCTTCCTTTTTAGAACTCTGCTTATCTTCAGTATGATCAACAGGTTTTTCTTCTTCCTTTTTAGAACTCTGCTTATCTTCAGTCTGATCAATAGGTTTTTCTTCTGCCTCTTTAGAACCCACTTGATTTATTTCCTTATTAATAGAATTGTCTACAGACTCAATTTTATTGACTTTATCTATGTCATCTGTTTTTTTATTACTTCTTCTTCCTCTTCTTGTAGACTTTTTCTTTTCACTTTTATCTAATTTGTAAGTTTGGTTATAATCTACTAGTTCAATCATTGCCATTGATGCGTTATCTCCTAGACGATTACCTAGTTTCACTACTCTTGTATATCCGCCTGGTCTATTTCCAACTTTTTTTGAAATATTACGAAATAGCTCAGAAACTGCTTCTTTATTTCTTAAAGAACGAAAAACAATACGACGATTATGAGTTGTATCAGTTTTAGATTTTGTAACTAGTGGTTCAAAAAAATTTTTGAGAGCTTTAGCTTTGGTTAAAGTTGTATTTATCCTCTTTTTTTCAATTAAAGAAGAAGCCATATTCGCTAGCATAAACTTTCTATGAGCGTATTTTCTTCCTAATTTTATTATTTTTTTTGAGTGCCTCATTTTATTCTTTATCTAACTTGTATTTTGATAAGTCCATACCAAAGGAAAGTCCTTTAAGGAGAACTAATTCTTCAAGTTCAGTAAGAGATTTTTTACCAAAATTTCTAAATTTCATAAGATCATTTTTATTATATGAAACTAAATCTCCAAGAGTGTCAACTTCTGCAGCTTTAAGGCAATTCAATGCACGAACTGAGAGGTCCATATCTGTTAATTTAGTTTTAAGTAGTTGACGCATATGAAGAGATTCTTCATCATAAGTCTCAGTTTGAGCAATTTCATCAGCTTCAAGAGTAATTCGTTCATCTGAAAATAGTAAAAAGTGATGAATTAATGTTTTAGCAGCCTCAGTCAAAGCATCCTTTGGATGAATTGAACCATCAGTAATGATTTCAAAGATTAATTTTTCATAATCCGTCTTCTGTTCAACTCTGAAATTTTCAATACTATATTTCACATTTTTAACGGGAGTAAAAACGGAATCAATTGATATTGATCCAAAAGGTAAACTAGACTTCTTATTAATCTCGGCAGGCACATAACCTCTGCCCTTTTCAATAACAATTTCAAGATTAAGCTGAACTCCTTCTTCCATATTACAAATTACCAAGTCAGGATTTAATACTTGAAATCCTGAAATAAATTTTTGGAATTCAGCAGCTTTTAACTGATTTTGTCCTCCAACAACAATGTTGACTTTCTCATCGTCTACATCATCGATCTGACGCTTAAATCTAATTTGCTTTAAATTTAAAATTAGTTCAGTAACATCTTCAACTACTCCTGGAATAGTTGAAAATTCATGTTCAATGTTATCTATTTTTACCGACGTAATAGCGAAACCTTCCAAAGAAGAAAGGAGCACTCTTCTTAGAGCATTTCCTATAGTTAGACCATATCCTGGTTCAAGAGGACGAAACTCGAATTTGCCTTCAAACTCAGAAGAGTCAATCATAATTACTTTATCAGGTTTTTGAAAATTAAATACTGCCATATCTATTATTAGTTATTAAATTATTTTGAATACAATTCTACAATTAATTGTTCTTTTATGTTTTCTGGAATTTGAGATCTCTCTGGTTGATTAACAAAAATGCCTTCAAGTTTATCTTGATTCCATGTAAGCCAATCATAATTAGAATTATTAGAATCAAGAGAAGCAATAATTGCTTTTAATGATTTTGACCTTTCTCGTATTCCAATAATCTGTCCTGGTTTTAAATTATATGAAGGGATATTAACAACTTCTCCATCAACAATTATGTGCTTATGGCTTACCAATTGTCTAGCTCCATTTCTTGTTGGAGAAATTCCTAAACGATAAGCAACATTATCTAGGCGAGACTCACAAATTTGCAAGAGNACTTCTCCAGTAACACCCTTACTGCTACTTGCTTTTTTAAAAATATTCCTAAACTGTCGTTCCAAAATTCCATAGGTGTATTTTGCTTTTTGTTTTTCCATTAACTGAATTGCGTATTCAGATTTCTTAGAACGTCTTCTATTATTACCGTGTTGTCCAGGAGGGTAATTTCTTTTTTCTAATACCTTATCAGCTCCAAAAATAGGTTCACCAAATTTTCGAGAAATTTTTGACTTTGGACCAATATATCTAGCCATAATTAATTTATTTTAATTTATATTATTAAACTCTTCTTCTTTTTGGAGGCCTNCATCCATTATGAGGCATAGGGGTAACATCAACTATTTCGCTTACTTCAATTCCATTATTATGAATTGTTCTTATAGCTGATTCCCTACCGTTTCCTGGGCCTTTGACAAAGACCTTTGCTTTGCGTAATCCATTTTCAACGGCAACTTTTGATGCGTCTTCAGCTGCAACTTGAGCTGCATAGGGAGTGTTTTTTTTAGACCCTCTAAAACCCATCTTTCCTGCTGATGACCATGAAATAACTTCACCTTTTNNATTAGTTATCGAAATTATAATATTATTAAATGAAGCATTTATATGTATTTCGCCTACTGATTCTACAACTACTTTCCTTTTTTTACCCGAAGCNTTNGCCATAATTTATATTATTTAGTAACTTTTTTCTTGTTAGCGACTGTTTTTCTTTTACCCTTTCTTGTTCGAGAGTTATTTTTAGTTTTTTGTCCTCTAAGAGGCAATCCTGTTCTATGCCTTATCCCCCTGTAGCAACCAATATCCATTAATCNCTTTACATTCAATTGTTCTTCTGATCTTAGCTCACCTTCTATTTTAAGATTTGATACTACTTCCCGTATCCTTGATGTTTCCTCATCTGTCCACTCAGTAACTTTGGTTTCATGGTCTACGTTTGCTTTGATTAAAATAGATTGAGCACGACTCCTACCAATACCATATATATAAGTTAATGCGATAACGCCTCTTTTTTGTTTAGGAATGTCAACCCCTGATATTCTTGCCATAATTTATCCTTGTCTTTGTTTGAATCTTGGATTCTTTTTATTTATTATATATAATCGTCCTTTNCGACGAACAATTTTACAATCTATACTTCTTTTTTTTAAGGAAGCTCTTACTTTCATAACTATTAATTTAAAACCTAAATGTAATTCTAGCCTTAGACAAGTCATAAGGACTCATCTCTAGTTTAACTTTATCTCCAGGTAAAAGTTTAATATAATGNAATCTCATTTTACCAGATATATGCGCTGTAACAATATGACCATTTTCTAATTCTACGCGAAACATTGCATTTGATAATGCCTCTACTATTTTCCCTTCCTGTTGAATTGCTTCTTGCTTTGCCATAATTTTATAATCTTCTAGTTTTTCCTGATTTTAAAAGACCNTCGTAATGTCTATTCAACAAATACGCATTTACCTGCTGAATTGTATCAATTGCTACACCAACCATTATCAAAAGAGAAGTACCTCCATAAAAAAGAGCCCATCCCTGTTGCATATTCATTTGAACTACTATTGCTGGGAAAACTGAAATTGCTGCAAGATACAGTGAGCCAGGAAAAGTTATATATGACATAACCGTATCTAAAAAATCAGATGTTTCAGAACCAGGTCTGATCCCAGGAATAAAACCACCACTACGTTTTAGATCATCTGACATTTTATTAGTTGGAACAGTAATTGCCGTATAGAAGTAAGTGAATATAATTACTAAAATAGCAAATAAAATATTATACCAAAGTCCAAAAATATCAGAAAAATTTGTTTGTATCCATTGACCTGTTGAAGTAGTATTGATAGCACTTCCTATATAAGAGGGGACAAACATTAATGCCTGAGCAAAAATTATAGGCATTACTCCAGAAGCATTAAGTTTTAGTGGAATATATTGTCTAGTCCCATANAGATTTTTTTCATTTGTTCCCGAAACTGATCTTCTAGCGTATTGAACTGGTATTTGTCTTACGGCCATAACTAATAAAACGCATAAGAGTATTGTAACTACCCAAAGAACAATTTCTATTGAAATCATCATCAAGCCACCNGTTCCAGACATTCTAGATACAAATTCTTGTGCAAAAGATAATGGAAGATTAGCTATTATTCCAACCATAATTAGTATTGAAATTCCATTNCCAATACCCTTATCAGTAATTTTTTCTCCAAGCCACATCGCAAAAANACAACCTGTCACTAGTATAATTACNGAAGAAAACATGAATAANGGTCCTCTTCCAATGATGAAAGCGCTATCAGGAACTCCTAGGGCNCTTAATCCGTATAAATATGCTGGNGCTTGGACGACACAAATCGCAATCGTTAGCCAGCGTGTAATTTGNTTTCTTTTTCTATTTCCACTTTCACCTTCTTTCTGAAGCTTTTGCAGATAAGGTACAGCAATACCCATCAACTGAACTACAATAGAGGCAGAAATATATGGCATAATTCCCAAAGCAAAAACGGAGGCATTTGCAAAAGCTCCCCCAGTAAAAGCATTAAGTATACCTAAAATTCCAGTACTAGTGTTACTTGATAACTCTGATAATTGAACAGAATCAATNCCAGGAAGAACAATTTGTGCTCCGACACGATAAACNAAAAGAAGAGTTAGGGTAGTTATAATTCTTCCCCTTAATTCTTCTATATTGTAAATGTTTATTAATGTGTCTAAAAACTTTTTCATATTGTTACTTAACAATTACAATTTCTCCTCCTGAAGATTCTATAGATTTTTTTGCAGACATTGAAAACTTATGTCCAAAAATTTTAAGAGGCGTTTCAAGTTTACCACGTCCTAAAATTTTAATAGAATCATTTTTATTAGCCAAATCTAAATCTATCATCTTTTCAATAGAAATCTCTTTATTAATCTTCTTGGATTTNACTAGGTTTTGTAGTGTATCCAAGTTGATTACTCTGTATTCTTTTCTATTAATATTTTTGAAACCAAATTTAGGTATACGTCTTTGAAGAGGCATTTGACCTCCCTCAAATCCGATCTTTTTGGAATATCCTGACCTTGATTTAGCTCCCTTATGACCTCTAGTAGAAGTCCCACCCTTTCCTGAACCTTGTCCTCTTCCAAGTCTCTTTCCTTTTTTTTGAACAGAACCCAAAGCGGGTTTTAAATTATTTAAACTCATTTTTTTAATTCCTTTATTTCAATCAAGTGACTTACCTTTTTAATCATACCAATAATTGATGGATTAGACTCATGTTTCACTTCCTTTCCTATTTTTCCTAAACCAAGAGACAAAAGTGTTTTCTTTTGAGAATCAATTCGATTGATACTACTTTTTATCTGTTTAACAATTAATTTTGCCATATTACTAGCCTTTNAATAATTTTTCTAAACTAATTCCACGCTGTAAAGCAATTGTCATTGGACTTCTTAATTTTAACAATGCATCAAAAGTAGCTTTGACAACATTGTGTGGGTTTGAAGATCCTTGAGATTTTGATAAAACATTTTGAACACCAACAGATTCTAAAACAGCTCTTACTGCCCCTCCAGCTATAACTCCAGTTCCTTCGGAAGCTGGTTTCAAAAAAACTCGAGCACCACCATATTTACCCTTTTGTTCATGGGGTAAAGTCCCATTTTCAATTGGTATTCTAACCAAATTCTTCTTCGCGTCCTCTATTGCTTTGGATATAGACTCTGATACTTCTTTTGCCTTACCTAAACCCTGACCAAGNACCCCATTCTCATCTCCTACTACAACAATTGCAGAAAACCCAAAAGTACGACCTCCTTTTGTAACTTTTGTNACACGCTGAACACNAACTAATCGATCTTTTAATTCAAGACCAGCAGGTTTAACAACTTCAATATTTTTATAATTTTTATACATAAAATAGGAACATATTAAAATTTAACGCCTAACTCTCTAGCACCATCTGCTAAAGATTTNACTCTTCCATGATATAAATAACCCCCGCGATCAAAATGAATCTCTTTGATCCCTTTATCAAGTATTCTTTTACCTAGTAATTTTCCAACTTCTTTTGCAATAAAAACTTTGTTTTCTTTTTTAAAGCTTAAGATTTCTTTTTCTCTAGAAGAAGCAGAAACTATAGTTTTTCCGTTTACATCATCTATAACTTGAGAATAAATTTCTTTATTACTTCTAAAAACAGATAGTCTAGGTCTAGTAGATGTTCCTACAATAGTTTTCCTGATTCTTAAATGAATTCTGTTCCTTCTTTTATTTTTAGTTAATATTGCCATAATAAAATTACGCGGATTTACCGGCTTTTCTTCTTATTTCCTCTCCAACAAATTTAATTCCTTTTCCTTTATAAGGTTCAGGTTTTCTCAGAGATCTAATTTTTGAAACTACATTTCCTAAGAGCTCTTTATCAAAAGAGGTCAATTTTATGATTGGGTTACTTCCTTTTTCGTTTATGGTCTCAACCTTAACTTCAGCAGGAATCTGAAAAACAACATTGTGAGAAAAACCAAGAGATAAGTCAAGTTTTTGACCTTGATTATTTGCTCTATATCCAACTCCAACTAATTCTAATTCTTTAACAAAACCTTCAGAAACACCAATTACCATATTATTTAATAAAGATCTATACAAACCATGTTTAGCTCGATGCTCTTTTGAATTAGAAGATCTTGAAACACTAATCATGTCATCTTTAACNACGAAAGAAACTTGATCATATGGTTGTATCAGTTCNCCTAATTTTCCTTTCACAGTAACAGACTCTTCTTGGATGTCTACACTGACACCTTCAGGAATTTTTATTGGATTGTTACCTANTCTTGACATTTTTATTTAATTAATATTTAATATACATAACAAAGTAACTCGCCTCCTATATTCTCTCTAAATGCTTGTTTNCCTGTCATTACTCCCTTAGAAGTTGAAATAATTGAAATTCCAAGACCGTTAAGTATCCTAGGAAATTTATTTGCGGAGACATATTTCCTTAACCCAGGAGTACTAATTCTTTGGATTTTCTTTATTACAGCTTCTTTAGTTATTTTATCATATTTAAGAGCTATTTTGATATTTCCTTGATTGTTATCGGTGTCTTCAAATTTATAGCTCAATATAAAACCTTGGTCATGCAAAATTTTTGTTATTTCTTTTTTAACTTTTGACGCGGGAATATCAACAACTAGATGTCCAGCCATGGTTGCGTTTCTAATTCGAGTTAAATAATCTGATATAGGATCTGTAAACATAAACTTATTTTTTTACCAACTGGCTTTTGTTACACCAGGAATTAAACCTTTATTTGCCATTTCACGAAAAATAACCCTTGACAAACCAAATTGACGAATATATCCCTTTGGTCTTCCAGTGATTTTACATCTGTTATGCATTCTAACAGGAGAAGCATTTCGAGGCAATTTTTGCAAAGCAAGGAAATCNCCAGATTCTTTTAGCTTCTTTCTTTTTTCAGAAAACTTAGCAACTGTTTTTGCTCTTTTAATTTCTCGAGCTTTCATTGATTCTTTAGCCATAAATTATTTTTTTTTAAAAGGTATTCCTAATTCATTAAGAAGAGACATTGCTTCTTTATCTGTATTAGCAGAGGTTACAAAAGAAATATCCATTCCTGAAATTTTATTCACTTTATCTATATCTATCTCAGGAAAGATAATTTGTTCTTTAATCCCAAGATTATAATTCCCTCTACCATCAAAAGCTTCAGATTTAACTCCTTGAAAATCTCTAACTCTTGGTAGAGCTGTAGTTACCAACCTGTCTAAAAATTCATACATTTTTTCACCTCTCAAAGTAACCTTCACTCCTATAGGCATGCCCTTCCTGAGTTTAAAAGATGATTCATCTTTTTTAGAAAGAGTTGGAACTGCTTTTTGTCCTGAAATAAGAGTCAGTTCATCAATGGAAAAATCAATTAGCTTTTTGTCAGAAACTGCTGCTCCAACGCCTCTACTAAGTACGATTTTTATTAACCTAGGCACTTGCATAATACTCTTATAGCTATACTCTTCTTTCAGTACAGAAATAATTCTATCATTAAAATCTTTTTTCAAACGAGGTTGATACATATCCTTTTTAAATTATTTCATTATTTTTTTTTGCATAACGAACTTTTTTTCCGTCCTCAAACCTATATCCTAATCTTGTGTTTTGACCATCTGAGCTAATTAGTGATAAATTGGAAATATCTACTGGACTTTCCTTTTCAATAATTCCACCCTGAGGATTCTTAGAATTTGGTTTTGAATGCTTTTTAACAATGTTTACGCCCTCAACTAAGACCTTTTTCTTGTTTTTCAACACCTTCAATACTTTTCCTTCAGATCCCTTGTTCTCTCCAGTAATTATTCTGACTTTATCGTCTTTTTTAATTTTAATTTTTCTCATAATTAAATTTACAGCACTTCCGGTGCAAGTGAAACAATCTTCATAAACTGCTTATCTCTTAGCTCTCTAGCTACAGGTCCAAAAACTCTAGTTCCTCGCATTTCTCCAGTTGGATCTAATAACACACATGCATTTTCATCAAATCTGATGTATGAACCATCAGATCTTCTTACTCCTTTGATAGTCCGAACAACAACTGCTGTAGAAATTTGACCTTTTTTGACTGTACCTGAGGGAGAGGCCTCCTTGACCGTAACTACAATTTTATCTCCCAAAGATGCGTATCTTCTTCGTGTTCCACCTAAAACACGAATTGTAAGTACTTCTTTAGCACCAGTATTATCGGCTACTTTTAATTTTGACTCTTGCTGCAACATTATTTTGCTCTTTCAATAATTTCTATTAGTCGCCAACATTTTCTTTTACTTATTGGCCTTGTTTCCATAATTTTTACTGTATCTCCTATTTTTGAATCATTTTTCTCATCATGAACAACGTATTTTTTTGTTTTTAATAAGAACTTACCGTACATAGGATGTTTAACTCTTAAGACCTCAGATACAACAATTGATTTTTCCATTTTATCACTTGTCACAACTCCAATTCTCTCTTTTCTTATATTTCTTTTTTCCATTATCTTATTAGTCTGTTAATTCCTTCTTTGAAGATATTTCACTCTTTATTCTTGCAATAGTTCTCCTAACTGTTTTTATACTCAATGGATTTTCTATTGGAGAAACTGCATGACTCATTTTTAGGTCTAAAAGCTTTTGTTTATATTCTTGGAGCTTATCATTTAAATCCTCAATTGTTAATATTTTAATTTCTGATTGCTTCATAAAAAAATACTATGCTTCGAAATCTCTAGCGATTATAAATTTAGTTTTTAAAGGAAGTTTTTGAGCTGCTAACCTTAGTGCCTCTTTAGCAATATCTATTGATACTCCAGAAACTTCGAACAATATTCTACCAGGCTTAACAACAGCAACAAAATACTCAGGAGCTCCTTTACCTTTACCCATTCTAACTTCAAGGGGCTTTTTTGTTATTGGTTTGTCAGGAAAAATCTTGATCCAAAGCATACCCTCTCTTTTCATATATCTAGTAGCAGCAATACGAGCAGCTTCAATTTGTCTAGAGGTAATAAACTTAGAATCAAGAGCTTTGATACCAAACATACCATTAGAGAGTCTACTCCCTCTGTAAGAAAGACCTTTCATTCTTCCTTTCTGCATTTTTCTATATTTAGTTCTTTTAGGTTGTAACATTCTCTTTTAAAATATTTTATTTTTTTCTATCACGTCTACCTGAAAAATTGCCCCCTTTAGGACCAGATGAAGGGCCACTTTTTTTACCCATTCCTACTAATGGTGAAAGTTCACGTTTACCATAAACTTCACCTTTCATAATCCAAACCTTTATACCCAATCTTCCATAGGTAGTATGAGCTTCAACAAGAGCATAATCAATATCTGCTCTAAAAGTAGAAAGAGGAATTCTGCCTTCCTTATAAGTCTCAGATCGAGCCATTTCAGCTCCATTTAAACGACCAGATATCTGGACTTTAATTCCTTCTGAATTCATCCTCATTGTAGCAGCTATAGCCATTTTAATAGCTCTTCTATAAGAAATTCTACTTTCGACCTGTCTAGCAATACTTGCAGCTACAAGTTTCGCTTCAAGCTCAGGTCTTTTAATCTCAAAAATGTTTATTTGTATATCTTTTGATGTAATTTTTTTTAATTCTTCTTTTAATTTATCAACCTCTTGACCACCTTTACCAATAATAATTCCAGGTCTAGCAGTTGTTATTGTTACTGTTATTAATTTTAGGGTACGTTCAATTATGATATTAGATACACTAGCCTTAGATAAACGAACATCTATATACTTTCTAATTTTATTGTCTTCTGCTAGTTTATCTCCATAATCTCTACCACCATACCAATTAGAATTCCAACCTCTTATTATTCCCAAACGATTCCCTATAGGGTTTGTCTTTTGTCCCATCTTAATTAATTAATTTTATTATTACCTAAAACCAAAGTAACATGATTTGATCTTTTTCTAATTCTATGAGCACGCCCTTGAGGAGCTGGCCTTATTCTTTTAAGCATACCAGCACTATCCACTTTAATTTCCTTAATAAATAAATTTGCTTTCTCAACATCATCGCTTTCATTCTTAGCCTGCCAATTAGCAATTGCAGAAAGTAATAATTTTTCTAAACGCCGAGCAGCTTCCTTGGGACTAAATTTCAATATTGCAAGAGCTTTTTTTATATCCTCACCTCTTAATTGATCTGCCACTAATCTCATTTTTCTTGCAGGAATAGGAGAATTCTTTAGNCTAGCAAAAGTCATTGCCTTTTTAGCTTCCTTATATTTAATCGCCATTTGATGCTTCCTATTACCCATTTCTTCTATGTGTTACCTTTATTTTTTGCTCCAGAGTGCCCCCTGAAAGATCGAGTGGGAGAAAACTCACCTAACTTATGCCCAACCATATTCTCTGTAATGTAAACTGGTATAAATTGTTTACCATTATGAATCGCAATAGTTTGGCCAACAAAATCAGGAGTAATCAATGATGCCCTTGACCAAGTTTTAATAACTGTTTTTTTGTTTTCTTCAACATTCTTCAAAATCTTTTTTTCAAGACTATAATGAACAAATGGACCCTTTTTTAATGACCTTGGCATAAAACTATTTTTTTCTTCTTTCTAAAATAAATTTACTACTGGCCTTATTTTTAGACCTTGTTCTATATCCCTTAGCAGGAATACCTTTTTTTGATCTTGGGTGACCACCAGAAGCACGTCCCTCACCACCTCCCATAGGGTGATCAACAGGGTTCATAGCTACAGGACGAGTTCTTGGTCTTTTCCCTAACCACCTAGATCTCCCTGCTTTGCCAGAAACTAATAGCTGATGATCAGAATTAGATACTGTTCCAATCATAGCTATACACTTAGAATTTATCAATCTGGTTTCTCCAGATGGCATCTTTACTGTTGCATAATTTCCCTCTCTTGCCATCAATTGGACAAAAGAACCAGCACTTCTTGCTATGACAGCCCCACCTCCAGGGTTAATTTCAAGACATGAAATGATAGTCCCAAGAGGGATATTTGAAAGAGGTAATGCGTTACCAAGACTAGGAGAAACATTTTCTCCTGAAGAAATTTTCTGACCAACTTTTAAACCACTAGGTGCTATGATATATTTCTTTTCACCATCTTTGTATTCTAGGAGGGCAATAAAAGCAGAACGGTTTGGATCATACTCAATTGACTTAACTTCTGCCTCAATATCGAATTTATTTCTTTTAAAATCAATAATTCTATACCTTTTCTTATGACCGCCTCCGCGATGCGGAACAGTCATTCTACCTTGATTGTTTCTTCCTCCTTTTTTATTCTTTTTAGAGAGCAAACTTTTTTCAGGTCTATCAGTTGTTAACATATCAAAACCATTTACGATTCTAAATCGTTGTGCAGGCGTAACAGGTTTTAATTTTCTAACTGACATATTAATTATTTGATGTTATTAAAAAAATCTATAGTATCTCCTTCTGCGACTTGAACAATTGCTCTTTTTGTCACGTTACTTTTTCCTCTCTGAATTCCACTTTTAGTATACCTTGTTCTTAAAATTGAACCATATTTTAGTGTTCTAACTTTATCCACTGAAACATTATATAACTTTTCAACTGCTTTTTTTATCTGAATCTTGTTAGAATTTGGATCTACTAAGAAAGTATAACAATTACTAAGCTCACTGTTTGAAGTAGCTTTTTCAGTTATAATTGGCTTAATTAATACATTCATTTCTTTCAATTATTTTAAAATAGATTCAATTTTTGCAATTGAGCTTTCTNACAAAATCAATTTTGATGAATTAAATATTTTGTAAGTATTTAATTCTGAGTTTGTTACAACCTCTGTTCCTTGTAAATTTCGCGACGACAAATATACATTTTTATTTTCTGCGCCCAATACCATTAAAGTTTTTTTACCATCTAATCCTAAATCCTTCAAAAGCTTAATAAAATCTGAAGTTTTTGGAGTCTTAAAACTCAACTCTTCTAAAATCAAAATTGACTTGTTTTTAGCTTTAATGCTTAAAGCTGATTTACGAGCTAACACTTTAACTTTTTTATTTACTTTAATAGAATAGTCTCTAGGGAGAGGACCAAAAGTTCTTCCTCCACCTCTAAAAATTGGATTTTTTATACTTCCTGCTCTTGCAGTTCCAGTTCCTTTTTGTTTTTTAATTTTTCTGGTACTACCTCTGATTTCACTTCGTTCTTTAGTCTTGTGAGTACCTTGTCGACTATTGGCTAAATGTTGTTTGACATCTAGATAAATTGCATGATCACTTGGTTCAATACCAAAAACAGACTGACTTAATTTAACTTTTCTGCCTGTATCTTTTCCTTTTTTATTTAGTATTGATAGTTCCATTACTTTTGTACAATTACATATGAATTTTTATGACCTGGNACGGATCCTTTTACAACTAGCACATTTTTTTCTGGCATAACTTTAAGAACAATCAAATTTTGAATTTTAACTTTTTCTGCTCCTGTTTGCCCAGCCATTCTCATGCCTTTAAAAACTCTTGCTGGATAAGATGCGGCACCAATTGATCCAGGAGCTCTCAATCTATTATGCTGTCCGTGTGTAGATTGTCCAACTCCCTTAAATCCATGGCGCTTTACTACACCCTGAAAACCCTTTCCTTTAGAAATAGCAGAGACATCAACATATTCACCTTCTTTAAAATGTTCAACCGTAATTGTGTCACCTAACTTAAGATCCTTTTCAAAATTCATTTTAAATTCAATAAGTTTTTTCTTTGGGTCTACTTTAGCCTTATTAAAATGACCTGACATAGATTTATTAACTTTTCTAATAGGTTTGTNTTCGAAGCCTAATTGAAAAGCTTCATATCCATCAATTTCTTTGGTTTTAATTTGGGTAATAACACAAGGGCCAAGCTCCAAAACAGTACAAGGGATATTTTTCCCTTTCTCATCAAAAAGACTTGACATTCCTATTTTTCTACCAATTAAACCAGACATTTTATAAAATANTTTTAAACTTTAATTTCAACTTCGACTCCACTTGGNAATTCTAACTTCATTAAAGCATCAACAGTTTTAGATGAGGAACTATAAATATCCAAGAGACGCTTATATGAGTTTAATTTAAATTGCTCTCTAGACTTTTTGTTCACATGTGGTGAACGTAAAACAGTAAAAATTTTTCTATGTGTCGGTAATGGAATTGGTCCCGTTATTACCGCACCAGTAGACTTTACTGTTTTAACAATCTTATCAGCAGACTTATCCACTAAATTATGATCATATGACTTAAGTTTTATTCTTATTTTTTGGCTCATCTATATTTTTTATTCATTATTCTTACCTTGAATTTCTGATATAACACTATCTGATATATTAGAAGGTGTTTCAGCGTAATGAGAAAATTCCATCGTCGAAGTAGCACGGCCAGATGATAGTGTTCTAAGTGATGTTACATAACCAAACATTTCTGAAAGTGGAACTTCGGCTTTGACAACTTTTGATCCAGCTCTATCATCCATAGAATTAACTTGTCCTCTTCTTCGATTTAAATCTCCAACAATATCTCCCATATTTTCCTCAGGAGTTAGAGCTTCTAGCTTCATTATGGGTTCCATAATTACTGCCTTGGCNTGTTTAGCAGCTGCTTTGAAACCGATTTTAGCTGCTAATTCAAATGACAAGGAATCTGAATCTACTGGATGAAAAGATCCATCTTTTAATGTAACTTTCATAGAATCAATTTCAAAACCTGCCAAAGGACCATTTTTCATCCCCTCTTTGAAACCTTTCTCAACTGAAGGTATAAATTCTTTTGGAATGTTACCACCTTTAATAAGATCAACAAAATCTAGCCCAGGNGTATCATCTTTAGAAGGTTCAAGNGANAAAACTATATCAGCAAATTTACCTCTACCTCCAGTTTGTTTCTTGTAGATTTCNCGGTGTTCAGCCAAATCAGTTAAAGCTTCCTTATACTGGACTTGGGGTTTACCTTGATTTACTTCAACCTTAAATTCTCGTCTTAGTCTATCTACTATAATATCTAGATGCAATTCACCCATACCAGAAATAATAGTTTGACCTGATGANTCATCAGTTTTAACTTGAAATGTCGGATCCTCTTCAGCTAATTTAGTCAGAGCTATTCCCAGTTTNTCAACATCTGCTTTAGTTTTGGGCTCAACAGCTATACCTATAACTGGATCAGGAAAATCCATACTTTCAAGGATAATTGGAGATTTCTCTGCAGAGAGAGTATCTCCTGTCTTAATATCTTTAAAACCAACAGCTGCTCCAATATCTCCTGCCTCAATGGCTTCTATAGAGTTTTGTTTATTAGAATGCATCTGATAGATCCTAGAGATTCGCTCCTTATTTCCTGTTCTATTATTTAATACATATGAACCTGCATCAAGTTTTCCAGAGTATGCTCTGAAAAAAGCTAAACGACCAACATAGGGATCAGTAGCAATCTTGAAAGCCAATGCTGAAAAAGGCTCATCTGAATTAGGTTTTCTTGAAACTTCATTTCCAGAATCAGGATCAGTTCCGATAATTGCATCTTTATCCTGTGGAGATGGTAAATATCTACAAACAGCATCAAGCAAAAACTGTACACCTTTATTTTTAAATGCTGATCCACAAATCATGGGTATAATACTCATATCTTGCGTTGCTGCCCTAAGAGCATTATGAATTTCTTCTTCGGAAATTGAATCTGGGTCTTCAAAAAATTTTTCAAAAAGACCTTCATCATAACCTGCAACAGCTTCAATTAAATCAGAACGATATTTTTTAGCATCTTCTTTCAGATTATCAGGAATCTCAACTTCATCAAAAGTGGACCCATAATTATCTTCATGCCAAACAATCGCTTTGTTTTTAACTAAATCTACAATTCCTTTAAAATCTTCTTCCTCTCCAATATTTAAAACTATTGGGACGGCATTAGATTTTAACATTTCACGAACTTGTTTACAAACATTAAGAAAATTTGATCCTTGACGATCCATTTTATTAACAAAACCTATTCTTGGGACTTTGTAGTTATCTGCTAACCTCCAATTAGTTTCTGATTGAGGTTCTACTCCATCAACTGCACTAAATAAAAAAACTAGACCATCTAGAACTCTCAAGGATCGATTTACCTCTACTGTAAAATCAACGTGTCCAGGAGTGTCAATAATATTTAATTGGTATTCTTCCGCATCTTCAGCTGGTTTTCCCTGTTGAGTTGGAAAATCCCATATACAAGTTGTTGCTGCAGAGGTTATTGTTATCCCTCTTTCTTGTTCTTGCTCCATCCAATCCATAGTTGCAGCACCATCATGGACCTCACCAATTTTGTGGCTTACTCCAGTGTAGAATAAAACTCTCTCAGTAGTTGTAGTTTTTCCTGCATCAATATGAGCAGCTATCCCAATATTTCTAGTAAATTTTAAATCTCTGCTCATAATTTTTTAGAATCTAAAATGAGAAAATGCTTTATTAGCCTCAGCCATTTTATGGGTATCAACGCGTTTTTTATATGCAGCACCCTCTTCTTTAAAAGCAGCTAAAATCTCTTGAGCAAGTTTTTGTGACATTGATTTTTCATTTCTTTTTCTAGAAAAAGAGATAAGCCACTTCATAGCAAGAGAAATTTTTCTGTCAGGACGAATTTGCATTGGTATTTGAAAAGTTGCACCTCCAACTCTTCTACTTCTAACTTCAACATGAGGCATTACGTTTGAAAGAGCATCTTTCCATACTTCAAGAGCGGTCTTCTCTTTTGTGTCTTTTTTATTATCAACTACCTCTATTGCTTTATAAAAAATGTCAAGTGCAACCGATTTTTTTCCATTCCACATTAACATGTTAACAAAACGACTTACCAATTGGTCTTTGAACTTAGGGTCAGGTATTAATTTTCTTTTTTTAGCTTGTCGTTTTCTCATGAGTGTCCCTTATTTGAAGTTATTTTTTGGGTTTTTTTGCTCCGTATTTAGAACGTCTCTGAAGTCTTCCTTCAACGCCAGCAGTATCAAGAGCACCTCGAACAATATGGTATCGAACACCAGGAAGATCTTTAACTCTTCCACCGCGAACAAGAACTATAGAGTGTTCTTGAAGATTATGTCCTTCTCCAGGGATGTATGCATTTACTTCTTTACCATTGGTCAAACGAACCCTAGCAACCTTTCTCATAGCTGAGTTGGGTTTTTTTGGTGTAGTAGTGTATACACGTGTACAGACACCTCGTCGCTGAGGGCATGAGTCCAAAGCCGCTGACTTACTTTTTTTTGAAACACTCAACCTGCCTTTCCTTACAAGTTGTCCAATTGTTGGCATAATACTACCTTTTTTTTTAGCGTGCAAATCTAGAAATATTTTTTGTGTATTCAAACCTCTTGATTAACAATTTTTTAAATTTTAATACACAATTATTTACTTTTTATTAA
>NZZH01000056.1 GCA_002702405.1 Flavobacteriaceae bacterium
GCTGCAGCTGAAATAACAATATCCATTTCATCATAACTCTCCATAACCTTTTCTAACATTTCATCAGAATTATTAACTCTAATAACTTTAATAGATGAGTTATCAGTGTCAAGTGAAGTAGGGCCAGAAAAAAGAAAGACTTCTGAACCAAGTTCTGCTGCACGTTTTGCCAATTCAAATCCCATTTTTCCACTGCTTCTATTCCCAATAAATCTAACTGGATCAATCGATTCATATGTTGGTCCAGCTGTTATTAAAACTTTTTTGTTAAATAATGGCAGGGTTTTAGATAAGTCATTTTCAATATACCTAATTATCTCTTCAGCCTCTAACATTCTCCCTTTTCCTTCAAGTCCACTTGCCAGATATCCAGTGCCAACAGGTAAAACTTTTTTTCCTGATTTAATAAGGCTTTGAATATTATTCTGATTTGCATTGTTCTCATACATGTCAAGATCCATAGAAGGGACTATGTAAATATCTGCAGTACATGATAAATATGTGGCAATTAATAAATTATCACACTTAGCTGATACCATTGATGAAATTGTATTTGATGTAGCGGGAGCAATTATTAATAAATTAGCCCATTTAGCAATTGAAACATGATTATTCCACCTCTTATTATCTTTACTTTCAGAAGTAAAAGTTGAAAGAACATCATTTTCAGATAAAGTTGAAAGAGTAAGTGGGCTAGCAAAATCTTTTGCAGAAGGAGTCATTATAACTCTAACATTACATTTCCTTTTTTTAAGTAAACGGACTATCAAAGGTGTTTTATAGGCAGCTATTCCACCACTAATACCAAGTAGTACATTTTTGCCTGACAAAAAACTCATAATTTAAGAGTTCGGTTCCTGAGTGTTTCTGTGATAAATTTTATCTTCTAACCATTCCTCAACAGCAATTGCATATGACTTTGGAAGTCTTTCATAGAACTTCGAAACTTCAATTTGTTCCTTATTTTCAAAAACTTCTTCAAGACTATCATTATTTGTTGCAAACTCATCTAACTTTTCATGTAATTCCTTTCTAATCTCCAAATTAATTTGATTAGATCTCTTGGCTATTAAAGATATTGCTTTATAAATGTTATCTGTTGCTTCTTCAATTTTATCTCTACTATGAGTTATAGTGGTAACTGGGGCTTTAGATTTTCTGTACTTAGTCATTATTAAATTATTTTATTTGTTCAAAAGTATTAATTTCTTTTTCTATAGCCTCCATTCTTGATGAAAGTTGGTCAAGAAATATAGTTTCTGGATAATATTTTATTATGGAAGAATGTAATTGCTTAAGTTCTTTAAGCCTATCAAGCTTTTTAGATTGAATACTGTTCAGAGCTATTTCATAAGAAGAAAGAAATTTATAATACATTGCTTCTTCTCTATATTTGGTTCCAGCAAACTCTCCTATAAAATTATCAACAGATCTAATTGCCGCCTTGTAATCTCTAATAGTATAATATTGCCTGGAAATTTCAAATTCTTTCTTTTCAAGTTTTTCTTGAAGTTCAGATATAAGATTGTTTGCTTCTTGAACGTATATAGATTTAGGATAATTATTTAAAAAAATTTGAAGTTTTTCAATCGCTGTATTTGTGTCTTCTTGATCTAAACTATATACAGGAGAAAGCATATAATAACATTTTGCAATCATAAAATTAGCCTCTTCAAATCTTTGGCTTTTTGGATAAGATTCTATAAAATTTTCGAATTGAGCAGCTGACAAATAATACATTTTGAGATTATAATATGAACTTGCATAGAAAAAGATTAGCCTTTCAGCTTGGGGCTTACCTCTATAAAAAGGAACTATATCTTCAAATAATCTATTTGCTCTTTTAAAGTCTCCAGAATTGTAAAAGTTCTCAGCTGATTTAAATTTTTCTGAATTATTGTCACTTTTTAAAAGATTTTGATACTCATTACAAGAGCAAAGAATAATTAACAAAAAAATAATTAGGGTTAAATTCAACCTTTTCATGGCTCGAAATTAGTAAATATTTAGTGATTTAAAAAAAGAGAAAAGCTAGAAAAAATTCTTATTTAAAATAACCTCATCTTTGAGTTCTTTATAAAGTTGATTACTTGCAGGAGTTAAAGGTAATCTTAGTTTATTTTCACAAAAATTCAAAATATTTAAAAGCGCCTTAATACCAGTAGGATTTCCCTCAGAAAAAATCATTTGAATTAGATTTGAAATCTGACTTTGAATTATTATTGCTTTTTCAGCATCCTTATCTAGTGCTAAATTTACCATTTCTGAACATTTTTTAGGCATAGCATTTCCAATCACTGATATCAAACCCTTAGCTCCTAAATTAATCATAGGTACAGCAAGTTGATCTTCTCCTGAGAGAACAATAAAATCATTTGGACATATACTTAAAAGTTCTTTTGCTTGGTTGATATCATTTGAAGCTTCCTTTATGCCGATAATATTTTCAAAATCATTTGCTAATTTACAAACAGTATTAGGCAAAATATTAATACCTGTTCTCGCAGGAACATTGTATAAAATTACTGGCAGAATTGAGTTAATAGCTATTGACTTATAATGATAATATAAACCATTTTGATTTGGCTTATTATAGTAAGGTGTAACTGATAATAATGCATCAAAGGAATCAAGATTATAATATTCTAGATCTTCTAAAACTTGCTCAGTTGAATTACTTCCAAGACCAAGCACAAGTGGAACACTATTTGAATTTAAGGAAGTTATATGCTCGATTATCTCTCTCTTCTCTTCTTTTTTTATGGTTGGAGACTCAGAGGTGGTTCCTAAAATAACTAAAAAGTCAACTCCATTTTTTAATAAATTATTAGTTATATCAGAAATCGAATCAAAATCTATACTAAGGTTACCGTCAAATGGAGTGATCATCGCCACTCCATGACCGCTAATTTTCTTTTTTAAATCCATTGTGTATCAACTTTAAATATTTCTCAACTTCTGACAAAAATAATAAGCTGTCATTAATATCTATGTTTAAAATTAAATCATTTAGTTTATGATCAACATTTGGAAACCCAACATTTATTTTACTATTACATCTTAGGCTAACGATTTTCATTGGTAAAAAATTTCTGTCATAATAATTGATTAATACGTCATACCTTTTTAGACAAAATTTATTAAGGATATCATTAAATTTTCCAAAAAAATTTATGTCAGAGGAAGAAAAGCATCTATCATTAGAAATTAATTCCTTTTTTAAATGTAAATCAGAATAAGTTAAAACAGAAACTTTAGATTTTGATAATCCAAATGTTGAAGCTAAATTAATAAAAAGGTCTTCTGGAACAAAAAGATCTCCATCTAATATCACACCAATAGTTGTGATTTTTTTACTATACTTTTTTTTTTGTTTAATTAGTTTAGATCCCATTTCTTTTCTGTAAACTCTAGCAAGAAATTGATTTTTTAAAAAATTCATTTATATATAGTCTTTATAATTAGAAACTTTGATTGACAAAAAATTATTAAACTTAAAAATACACTTTAAGTGTCAATGATTTTATAAAAATCTTCTTCACTAATAATTTTAAGACCTAATTCATTTGCTTTTTTAATTTTTATTGGACCAGGATTTTCTCCAGAAATAATTAAGTCCACGCTTTTTGAAATTGATGATGAAATAGTACCTCCAAAAAATATAATTTTCTCTTTAAGTTCATCCCTACTTGACTTAAAAGCACCTGTTACTAAAATCTTTTTGTCACTTAAACTATTAGGAGAAGACTCATTTTTTTCTTGAATTGAAAATATTAATCCAGCATTTTTTAATTTATTTAAGATGTTTTTATTTGTTGAATCTTGAAAATAGTTTGAAATACTTAAAGCAATTTTTTCACCAATCTCATTAACTGACAAAAGAGATTTAAAATCAGAATTAATTAATTCATCAATTGACTTG
Organism: Flavobacteriaceae bacterium; assembly: GCA_002702405.1. The sequence goes on from NZZH01000056.1 coordinate 3,923, forward strand.
AACTCATTAGCTAATTTCATCGCTACAGTTTCACCAACATGTCTTATTCCTAATCCAAAAAGGACTTTTTGAAATGGTCTATTTTTTGATAATTCAATTGAATCAATTAATTTTTTAATTGACTTATCTCCCATTCCTTCCAGTTCTTGAAGCGATTCCGGAGAAATAGTATATAAATCCGCTATATTACTTATTACACTTTTTCTATAGAATAAAGCTATCCTTTCATTACCTAATCCATCAATATTCATAGCTTTTCTAGATGCAAAATGCTGAATTCTTCCAATATTTTGAGGATCACAATAATTCTGATTTGGACAATAATGTTGCGCTTCACCTTTTATTCGAACTAATCTAGTTCTGCAATTTGGGCATTCAGAAATAAATCTAATCTCATTATTTTGATTACCCCTTTGATTATTATCTACAGAAATAATCTTTGGAATAATTTCTCCTCCTTTTTCTATAAATACCATATCTCCTTGTCTCAATGATAACTTTTTAATTTGATCAGAATTATGTAATGAAGCTCTTTTTATAGTAGTTCCTGAAAGCAAAACAGGTTGTAAATTAGCTACTGGAGTAATAGCCCCTGTTCTGCCAATTTGATATTCTACAGATAATAATTTTGTTTTAATTTGTTCTGAATTAAATTTATAGGCTACTGCCCATCTTGGAGCTTTTGCTGTATATCCTAGTCTATGTTGATAATCAAAATTATTTATCTTAATTACAATACCATCAATTTCATAGGGTAAGTCAAGTCTATCTTTATCCCATTTATCTATATAATTAAATACATCTGACAAACTGCTACAGATCATTGAAGTATTGGGTACCTTAAATCCCCATGATCTCATTTTTTTTAATGACTCATATTGAGAGGTTNTATTNAGTTCTTCACCAANNATAGAGTANACAAAACACTCTAGAGGACGCTTAGAAACNGTNATACTATCCTGNAGTTTTAATGATCCAGAAGCNGTATTTCTNGGGTTCATAAAGGGAGATTGTNCATTTTTAATTCTTTCTTTATTTAATTTTTTAAAACCATCAATTGGTAAAATAACTTCTGCTCTAACCTCAAAATAATTAGGAAAATNACCTCTTAAAACCAGGGGAATAGAAGGTATTGTTTTTAGATTTAAAGTAATGTCATCTCCCTGATTACCATCGCCTCTTGTTATTCCAGAAATAAAATTTCCATTCTGATATGTTAAATTAACAGATGCTCCGTCATATTTTAGTTCACATGTATAAGAAAANCTTTTATTCAATAATGATTTTTGTAACCTATTANCCCATTTTTCAATTTCCTCTTTTGAATAAGTATTATCAAGTGAATACATTGGANACTTGTGGGATTTTGTATCAAACAATTTTGTGATACCTCCACCAATTCTTTGAGTTGGTGAATAAGGATCATAAAGTTCTGGGTGTTGTGATTCTAGATTAATTAATTCTTGCAACTTTTGATCAAAATCATAATCACTTATTGTTGGATTGTCTAGAATATAGTAGTTGTGATTATGATCATGAATATCATGACGTAACTTATTTATTTTTTTCTCTAATTCATTCATTCATTTGTGGCTTTAATCATTCTTTCTTTACCAAAAATATCACATTGAACCTCAACATCATTAAAAGAAGTTGTCAAAAAATNTTTCTTAAGATCATCACAAAATTTTGGGTTTATTTCAAAATAAACTTTGCTCTTATTTATTTTCATTTGTTCAGCTAAAAGAATAATTTTTTTATAATATACTAATGGGTCATCATAAGTTACAAAAATTGNTTCATGAGGTTCATAACCAAGTACATTTTTACTCATTATTTTCTTTTCATTTAATTCTANATAAGGTGGGTTTGAAACTATAACATCATACTCTGTATTTAGTTTTTTGAGNTTAAGAATGTTTATTTTTTTAAAATTTATCTCGACATTCATTTTTTTTGAATTTTTTCTAGCTACAGATAATGCTTGTGAAGAAAAATCGATTGCATCAACTTGAAAATAAGGATTTAACTTAGCTAAGGATATTGCAATACATCCACTACCAGTTCCTATATCTAAAACTTTTAAAGGATTTTCTTTAGTGGGCGAATTCTGATTCAGAATTAAACCAACAAGTTCTTCTGTTTCNGGCCTAGGGATTAAAACAGATTGATTTACATAAAATAAATTACCCATAAATTCACTTTCATTTAATATATATTGAACTGGTTTTCCTCTCTTTAANAAGATAAGTACACTTTTAAGCTCGTTGTATTCACTTTTGCTAAGTAACTTATGTTTGTTTAATGCAAAAAANGTAGAATCCCATCCAAAGTATGATTTTACTATAAGTTTAAGTATATTATGAATCTCTCTATTGTCATATAANGNTTTTAAGCTCTCGTTAAAATTTACTCTATATTCTTCTAATGAAATCATAGTTCCTTTGTCATCCANACTGGGCAAGAATAATGACCAGTATCTCCCATGNGGTTATTAATGTATATAAAACCATTTTTCCTATATAGCTCTTGAGCATCTAGCATGTATGGCATAGTTTCCAAATAACAAAGAGAGAAATTATTTTCCCTGGCAAATGACAAACATAACTCTAATAAATTACTCCCTACTCCTTTACCTCTAGCTTTAGGATCTAAATACATTTTTTGAAGTTCGCAAATATTTTTTGNCCCTTTATTTAATGGCATGATACCTGCNCCTCCTAAAATCTGATCATTAAATTGAACAACAAAGTATATGCTTCTAGGAACGCTGTAGGCTTGATACATATTATCAAGTTCCCTGTCAGCATATGCAGTTCCCTTTAAAGGAACTTTCATTTCTTTTAAAACCCTTCTTATAACAATAGCCAAATGGGGGTTATCAGATCTTATAACTTCTCTTATTTTCAAATATTACTAAAAAAATTAATATAAATTTACTCCTTGANTTTATCAAAACAAATTTTATATGAAATCTTACCAAACAATTATTAATACTGATTCCTATTTTATGAATAGATGCCTGGAATTAGCGAAAAAAGGTCTTGGAAATACATATCCAAATCCATTAGTAGGGTGTGTTATAGTTCATAAAAATATAATTGTTTCTGAAGGATGGCATAAAAAAAGTGGGGAAAAGCATGCTGAATCAGAGGCTATTGAAATGGTAAATGATAAAAGTATTTTGAAGAGCAGTGTACTTTATGTAAACCTAGANCCATGTAGTCATTATGGTAAGACGAGTCCTTGTGTTGATCTGATTATAAAAATGAAAATTCCCAAGGTGGTAATCGGTACTAAAGATCCTAACANAAAAGTTAACGGAAAAGGGATTAAAAAATTAAAAGAAGCAAATTGTAAAGTTATAATAGGTGTTCTTGAAAAGAAGTGTTTAGAATTAAACAAACGTTTTTTTACTTTTCATAGAAAAAAGCGTCCNTATGTAATTTTAAAGTGGGCNGAAAGTAAAGATGGATTCATTGCTCCAATAGGAAAAAGGCCATTTTGGTTAACAAATTCTTATTCTAAACAAATAGTCCATAAATTAAGGAGCGAAGAGGATTCCATTTTAATAGGAGTTCAAACTGCTATTGATGATAATCCAAAATTAACTGCAAGGCTCTGGTCGGGTAAAAANCCAAAGAGGATAGTTATTGATCCTAATAATCGAATGTTAAAAAATTGCAATCTAAAAAATGCTAAGGCAGAAACATATATTTTGAAAAAAAAGAATGGTTCAAATTTTTCAGGAAATGAAAGTCTCAATTTTATAAATCCTATNAATGAAATTCTTTCTTTCCTTTATAAGAAAAACATTCAATCAGTTCTGATTGAAGGAGGNGCAANAACTATTTCATTTTTTATTAATCAAAAAGTTTGGGATGAAGCTTTAGTTTTTAAAACTGATAATGAAATTAAAAAAGGAATAAGAGCACCAAAAATTGAAATAAAAGAAAGGAATGAAACTATTATTAAAGAAGATAAATTATTTCAGTTTTTAAACACCTGAAATTTTTTCAGATATTTCTCTTGGACATCTTATTGGTTTTCTTGAATCAGAATCTAAAAATGCAATTCTAGTACTTCCGGTTGCNATTTTTTTTCCATCTTGATTANAAACAACATAATCAAAATCTAACTTAACTGTAGGAGGTAAATTANTGTTCAATAGAATCTGTAAAGTATCTCCAAAAAAAGCTGGATGAATAAATTTAANATTTGCTTTAACTACTGGTAAAATTAGACCACTCTTTTCCATCTTAGAGTAAGACAATCCTATAGAATCCAACCAATCGATTCTTGCTTTTTCAAAATATTTAAGGAAATTACTATGATGAACAAAACCCATTTGATCTGTTTCNTAATAACGAACATTAAATTTATTTGTTTTAAATTCCATCATAAGAAAAGTGATATAATTGATCCTCGATAATATCAAAAAAAAAAAATTAAAATTCAATACCTAAATCAACTTTTTTTTATTTTTTTTATAGTTATTATTGTAATGATATTTATATGAATATCAAGGTAAATTTCTAATATCATAATAATCAGGTTTTTAAGTTGTTAATGGAAACCAATGTAAATAAAGTTTGGGAGAATTGTTTAGCTTTTATCAAAGATAATATTCAATCACAAGCATATAAAACTTGGTTTGAACCTATAATCCCNGTAAAACTATCCGATAACTCACTAAGTATTCAGGTCCCCAGTAAATTCTTTTACGAGTGGTTAGAAGAACATTATGTCAAAATCTTAAAAACTGCCCTTATAAAAGAGTTAGGAAAAGATGCCAGACTTATTTACATTATTAAAATGGAAAATTCATTTGGTAATAAAATTCCGTTTACAGAAAAAATACCTAGTGCTAATAGATCTAGTCTAAAAACGCAGAATGTGGATGCTCCAATGGAAAGCAATGAAGGTGAATTGAAAAATCCTTTTATTATACCTGGTATTAGAAACCTTCATATAGAATCACAGTTGAATCCAAATTATAGCTTTGACAATTTTTTAGAAGGTGACTCAAATCGACTTGCTAGATCTGCCGGAATTGCTGTTTCAAATAAACCTGGTGGGACGTCCTTTAATCCTCTTATGATTTTTGGTGGCGTTGGTCTTGGAAAGACTCATTTAGCACATGCAATTGGAGTAGANATTAAAGAGAGTTATCCTGATACAACAGTATTATATATTTCTGCTGAAAAATTCACCCAACAATATATTGAGTCAGTAAAGAAAAATAATCGTAATGATTTTATACACTTTTATCAAGTAATTGATGTTTTAATAGTGGATGATGTTCAGTTCTTNTCTGGAAAATCTGGAACACAAGATGTTTTTTTTCATATTTTTAATCACCTACATCAAAATGGCAAACAAGTAATTCTTACTTCNGACAAAGCCCCTGTTGACATGCAAGACATTGAACAACGTCTTCTTTCAAGATTTAAATGGGGACTTTCTGCTGAATTACAAACACCTGATTTTGAAACCAGAATTTCTATTCTAAAGAATAAATTGTATCGTGATGGTGTCAATATGCATGAAGATATAATTGCATATGTAGCTAAAAATATTAAAACTAACATACGAGAACTTGAAGGAGCTATAATATCTTTAATTGCTCAATCGTCATTTAACAAAGTTGAAATTAATGTTGAGCTTGCTAAAGAAATTATAAATCAGTTTGTTAAAAACACAAAAAGAGAAGTTTCTATAGAGTATATTCAAAAAGTTGTTTCTGAATATTTTCAAATGGAAATAGCAACTCTCCAATCTAAAACAAGAAAAAGACATATAGTCCAAGCAAGACAACTAGCTATGTACTTTGCGAAAAAATACACAAAGGCATCCCTTGCTAGTATAGGAAGTCAAATTGGTAAAAGAGATCATGCTACTGTTTTGCATGCATGTAAAACAGTTGATAACTTAAGCTTCACCGACAAACAGTTTAGGAAATATGTTGATGACTTAAATCAAAAACTATCCCTTTAGAATTATTGCATTGAAAAAATCTATTTTAATGGTCTGTCTCGGGAATATATGCAGATCACCATTAGGAGAAGGTATATTGAAAAGTAAACTCCCTAAAGAAAAATTTTTTATTGATTCTGCAGGAACAGCATCCTATCATATTGGAAGTCCTCCAGATAAAAGGAGTATAGAAATTGCAAAAATTAATAGTATAGATATTAGCGGCCAAAGAGCAAGGGCTTTTAAAATAAATGATTTTAAAACCTTTGATATAATTTATGTAATGGATAGTCAAAACTATACTGATTTGATTTCAAGGTGTAATTCAAAGGAAGAAATGTCAAAAGTGAAATTGATATTAAAAAATAAAAATGTTCCTGATCCATATTATGGGGAAATATCTGACTTTAAAAATGTATTTGAACTCTTAGATAAAGTATGCGATGAAATAAGCAAAGAATTACTTAATAAAAAAAACTAATCAAATCAAAAGAAGTGATTTAATAATCCTCCCACTATCTTTTTAATTAGCATATAATTTTAGCGATATATTTTATTTCTTCTTAACCAGTTAGTATAAATTTTTTTCTTGCTATTATGCTCTCTTAAAGTCTTTGAAAAATTATGTCCTCCATTACTGTATGGGTCAGCTACAAAAAATAAATAATCATGATCAATATAGTTGAGTACTGCATCAATCGATGATATATCAGGCATGCCAATAGGGCCAGGGGGTAAACCTTTAAAGAAATAGGTGTTATATGGGGAATTCAATTTTAAATCTTTATAATAAAGTCTCCTAATTAAAGTATCATAGTTGCCAGTAACTTTTTTTATAGAGTAAACAACTGTAGGGTCAGCTTGCAATTTCATATTTTTTAAAAGTCTATTTACATAAACACCTGCTATTTTGGAAAGTTCGTCTTTATTATTTGTTTCTTTATCAACTATAGATGCTAATATAATAACCTTTTTAGGGGTAAGTTTTAGTTTTTTAGATTTCTCCAACCTTGATTGGTTCCAAAATTCTTTTGACTCTTTTAGCATTCTGTCTCTAAATTCATCTGCAGTTGAATTCCAATATAGATCATAGCTATTTGGAATAAACATCGATATTATATCTTCTTTATTTAAATCATTTTCTTTAAGAAAAGATGAATCAAAAAAAGACGAGATTAGTTGAATGCTATCAGGTTCAATCTGATCAGAAATTCTCTTTACAAGGTTCCCGATTATGTCCTGATTATTAAAAGTTACTTTAACTGTCAAAGATTTAGATCTTAGAGTGTTGATTATTTCATTATTGCCACTCCCCTTGTCAATTATAAATTTCCCTGATTTAACTCTTTCACTATAACCTTTCTTATTAGCAGCTAAAATAAAATGATCAGCATTTTTTAGGTGGGGTCTTAATTTTGATATTACGTTTGAAAAACTATCTGTTCTATTTATATATATTGCTGTAGATCTGTCATCGAAATTTGTATTATCCCAGAAAAAAATTTTTTGAAAATAAAAAAAAGCAAATATTCCAAATGCTAACCCAAACGTTAATACAGTTAAAAAAAATATTTTTTTACTCATATTAATTTTTGAAAAATATATTCATCGTGATAATTTCCATCATAAAAGTTCCACTGGATTTTTTTTCCAGATTGAGTAAATTTGTGTTTTTTAAATAAGCTTACACTAGATTTGTTCTCTGATGCAATATTTGCATATAACTGATTAAGGAATAGTTGATTCTTTGCATACAGTTCAATTAAATCTAAGGAGAGGCTTCCAATACCCATAGATCTTTTTGAGTTATCAACTACTAAACCGATTGCAGCTCTACGATGCATTGGCTCAAAATCATATAAATCAATAAATCCCAAAGGAACGTTTTTAGAATCAGATATTGCGAATTTAATTTGTCTAGATTCAAAAATATCCTTAGAGGAATTTTTAATATAATCTAATAATAAATGTTTTGAATAAGGAGTAGATCTGTTAGAGTATTTCCAGAGATTTGTATCATTTTCAATATCAAAAAGGAAATCAATGTCACTTGGCTCTAGAGCTCTTAAAGTTATATTTTTGTTATTATCCTTTACCATTTAATTTTACCTGAAAAAACTTTTTCTGCAGGACCCTTTAGGTATATGTCCTTATAAATACCTGAATTAAATTTAAATTCAACTGCAAGTGTTCCTCCGGGTGTTTCAACTTTTAGTTTATCAAATTTAGTCAGTTGTAAAAAATGAAATGCAATTGAGGATGCAACGGCACCAGTACCACATGATAAAGTTTCATCCTCAACTCCTCTCTCATAGGTTCTTATCTTAATTGTATCTGGTCCAATAATTTTAAAGAAATTAACATTGACACCATTTTTTTTATATCTATTACTATTCCTGATTAAAGACCCCTTGGCTCTCACATTGATGTCGTCAATACTTTCTACTAACTCAACATAATGTGGTGATCCGGTATCTAAAAATAGAGCATTTTTATCACGCTTAATTGTCTTGACATCTTTGAAAGAGAGGGAAAAAATATTATTTGACTCAGNCTTTGCAGTGTGAATCNCATCTATTGCCTTAAAGACAACTTTATTTTTTAAAAGATTATTATTAATTCCAAATGCTAAAGCGCATCTGCTGCCATTTCCACACAAAGATCCCTGCATCCCGTCAGAATTAAAGTAAAACATCTCAAAATCAAATTTATCATGATTTCTAATTATAATTAATCCATCAGCACCAATTCCAAACTTTCTATCACACAAAAATCTAATTCTATCTGAATTGTGAAGTGGGAATTTTTCAGATTTATCATTAATTAAAATGAAATCATTTCCTGTTCCATGATATTTTTGAAATTCAAATTCCATTTGCAACAAATTTAAATAAATATAACTCCAAATATAGCTGTTAAATAGTAGTTAAAAGAAATGAAAGAAAAAATAGAATTATTAATTTAGCAAACATTTAAAATATAACTATGAAGTCTATTCTGAATTTCTTATTGGTCTCACTAATAAGCTCGCTTTTATCAATTTTTATTTACATTAATTTTTTTCAAATAAATAAAATAACTGATATAGACGAAAGGCCTCAACTAATNCCAGCNTCNTATTCATATAACNTCGGTAATAGTGANTTTCAGAAAACAGATTTTACTAACGCAGCAGAAAAAACNATTAATGCTGTTGTTCATGTCAAAAATACTAGTACCCAAGACGATCAATATTCATGGNTNTATAGAAATTTTTANGGGATGGATTCAGANAGAGAAAGAATTGGAACAGGATCTGGAGTAATNGTATCGCCAGATGGTTACATTATAACTAACTTTCATGTTGTAGANGATGCCAATGAAATTGAAGTTACAACAAACAAAAATAAAAGCTATACAGCTACCCTTATTGGGGTAGATACAAATACTGATTTAGCAGTTCTTAAAATCAATGCTGATGACCCCTTTCCTTATATTCCTTNTGGAGACTCAGATAATTCAAGAATTGGAGAATGGGTTTTNGCTGTTGGTAATCCTTTTAACTTAAATTCAACGGTAACAGCTGGAATCATTAGTGCAAAATCAAGAGACTTAAGCGAGTATGATCAAAAAAATCAATCTTTTATTCAAACTGATGCTGCAGTAAATATGGGGAACAGTGGAGGTGCTCTAGTAAANACCTATGGTGAATTGATAGGAATAAACACAGCTATTCAATCAATTTCTGGAGGATTTGTAGGATATGCATTTGCAGTGCCAAGTAATATTGTCAGAAAAGTATTTGAGGATATATTAGAATTTGGAGATGTTCAAAAGGGTTTACTTGGNGTTACTGGAAATGCCTTAAATGATGAACTTGCTAAAAGATATGACACTAATGAAACAGAAGGTTTTTATGTCAACTCCACAGAAGAAAATTTAGGGGCTGATCGAGCAGGTTTAATCCAAGGAGANATCATAAAAAAAGTGGATAATGTTAAAATCAATAGATTTTCTGACCTTACTGGATATCTCTCCTCTAAAAGACCTGGAGATAAAGTAACAGTTTTTTATATCCGTGACTCAAAAGAATATAAAACCANAGTAACTTTAAGAAAAACCAATAGAACTTTATTTCTTGGNATGGAATTAAGAAANAAAACCGAGGATGATAGAGATAACCTTATTGATTTAGACATAAATCATGGAGTAGTTATATCAAGNATTGAAAATAGAAGACTTTATAATCTTGGAATTAAAGAAGGTTATATTATTTTAGAGATAAATGATGAAAAAATCAATGAAGTTGATCAAATTGAAAAAATCCCCTTAAGATCAATTTCAAGTATTCTTTTCCTAGATACTNATGGTCAAAAAGAAAGGATATTATTTGAATAATTTAGATAAATCCGTATTCGAAAAATATTTAATATGCGCATAGATATAATAACTCTTTTTCCCGAACTATTATCAAGTACATTTGAAAACTCAATCTTAAAAAGAGCAATTGTCTCCAATTTNGTAAAAATTAATTTTCATAATCTAAGAGACTATGCTGAAAATAAAAGCAAGCAAGTTGACGATTATCAATATGGAGGTGGTTCTGGAATGGTTATTAAAATTGAACCTNTTGATAGGTGTATAAGTTATTTGAGAAATAAAATTAAATATGAGGAAATTATTTATTTAACTCCCCAAGGAGAAAAACTTAATCAAAAGATCTCTAATAAACTATCATTGAAAGAAAATATTATAATAATTTGTGGCCACTATAAGGGAATTGATCAAAGAGTTAGAGAGCATTTAGTTACAAAAGAAATATCAATTGGTGATTTTGTTTTATCTGGTGGTGAACTTGCAGCATGTATTCTATGTGATAGTATTATTAGATTAATTCCAGGAGCTCTTGGTGATGAAACNTCTGCTTTGTCTGATAGTTTTCAAGATCAACTTCTTTCTTATCCAATATATACTAGACCTGAAAAATATAAAGACTGGGAGGTTCCTAAGATCCTATTATCTGGTGATTCAAAAAAAATTAATTCATGGCGAGAAAAAAAAGCTATAGAAAAAACCAAGAAATTAAGGCCAGATATTCTTTGAAAATATATTTGAGGAATATTAATTACAAATAAATTTAGCGCACATCTTAAAGGTGTTTATTGTTTTAATCAAAATAAGTGCTAAATTTGCACGCGTTTATTTTTTACAAAAATTAATTCTGATTTAAACCAAAATGGAAACCCTTATATCTACTGTAGAGCAAGCTTTTATAAATAAAAAAGATTTTCCCAAGTTCTCATCTGGAGATACAATTACAGTGTATTATGAGATTCGTGAAGGAGAAAAAGTTAGAACTCAGTTTTTTAAAGGTGTTGTAATTCAAATTAAAGGACAAGGTTTAACTAAATCTTTTACAATTAGAAAAATGTCAGGCACATATGGTGTTGAAAGAATTTTCCCTCTTAATCTTCCGTCTATTCAAAAAATTGAAATCAATAAAAAGGGAAAGGTTAGAAAGTCTAGAATTTATTACTTTAAAGAATTGAGGGGTAAAAAAGCTCGAATTAAAGAAAGATAGCATTTACCTTCCTTTTTTTCTAAATATATTCATATGAAAAAGATCAAAGTCATAAATCCAGTTGTTGAAATAGATGGAGATGAAATGACTAGAATCATATGGAAATTTATTAAGGAAAAATTGATTTTACCTTATCTTGATTTAAATCTTCTTTATTATGATTTAGGTATCNAATCAAGGGATAATTCAGAAGATCAAATAACAATAGATGCTGCCAATGCCATCAAAAAATATAATGTTGCGATAAAATGTGCAACTATCACTCCTGATGAAGAAAGGGTTAGAGAATTCAATTTAAAAAAAATGTATCGGTCTCCGAATGGAACTATCAGAAACATAGTTGGTGGTACTGTTTTTAGAGAACCAATAATCTTAAGTAATATTCCGAGATACGTNCCAGGTTGGATAAATCCAATTTGCATTGGAAGACATGCTTTTGGTGATCAATATAAAGCAACTGATATTATTACAAGCGGAAAGGGTAAATTAACTATGACATTTACCCCAGAAGATGGCAAAGAACCAAAGACCTGGGAAGTCTATAATTTTGAGGAAGATGGTATAGCAATGAGTATGTACAACATTGATTCATCTATATATGGATTTGCTAGATCATGTATGAATAGGGCCTTAAATAAGCGGTGGCCTTTATATTTTTCAACAAAAAATACAATTCTTAAAGTTTATGATGGCAGGTTTAAAGAAATATTTGAAGAAGTCTACAACAATGAGTTTAAATCAAAATTTGAAAAAGCTGGAATTCATTATGAGCATCGATTAATTGATGATATGGTAGCTTGTGCAATGAAATGGAAAGGTGGTTTCGTTTGGGCGTGTAAAAACTATGATGGTGATGTTCAATCAGATACTGTTGCCCAAGGTTTTGGATCACTTGGATTAATGACTTCTACTCTACTCACTCCTGACGGAAAAACTTTGGAGGCAGAAGCAGCTCATGGAACTGTTACAAGGCATTATAGAGAGCATGTTAAGGGTAATAAGACTTCTACCAATCCAATAGCTTCAATTTTTGCTTGGTCAAGAGGTTTAGAACATCGTGGAAAACTAGATAGCAATCAAGAATTAATCAGCTTTTGTTCTATTTTGGAAAAAGTCTGTATTAAAACAATTGAAAATGGAAGTATGACGAAAGATCTTGCTATACTAATACATGGTGAAAAATTAAAAGAATCAGATTATCTTAATACTCAGGATTTTTTAGATTTAATAAAATCAAATCTTGAAGAAGAACTTTCGTAAGATTTTATTAAATTAACTGAAAATCATAATTTCCAATAATAGATATGACTTTTCAAAGAATCACTGAAAAAGATTCTAATTATAAAGATCTTGAATTAAAATCTATCACAGAACTCATTGAAAATATCCATGCTGAAGACTTGTTTGCAGTTAAAGCTATGTCCAAGTCATTAAATCAAATAAAGAATCTAATTTTGAATCTTGAAGATAAATTAAAAAGTAATGGACGTCTGTTTTATATCGGAGCTGGAACCAGTGGCAGACTTGGTGTTTTAGATGCTTCTGAATGCCCTCCTACCTTTGGAACAAATCCTGAGAAAGTTATCGGAGTTATTGCAGGGGGAAATCAAGCTTTAAGTAAATCTATCGAAAATGCTGAAGATGATCATGATCAAGGCTGGGAAGATCTTAAAAAATACAACATAAATAACAATGACTTTGTTATTGGCATAACAGCCTCTGGAACAACAACCTATGTGGTTGAGGCAATAAAAAAATGTGTTGAAAATAATATTTCTACTGGATGTATTACTTCAAATCCAAATAGCCCAGTTGCTAATGTTTCAAATTTTCCAATTGAAGTTGATGTTGGTCCTGAATTTCTTACTGGAAGTTCAAGAATGAAATCAGGAACAGCACAAAAATTGATTTTAAATATGATTACCACTATTAGTATGATTCGTCTTGGTAAAGTAAAAGGGAATAAAATGGTTGACATGCAATTAACAAATAAAAAATTAAATACAAGGGCTATTAAAATAATAATAGATGAATTAGAAATTGATGAAAAAACTGCAAAACACCTTTTATTAAAACATAAAAGTGTAAGGAATGTTTTAAACAAATTTTAATGAAAAACAAAAATTTAAAAAGAGGGATAAAAAGACTTATAGTTTGTGTTTTTTTATGCTTTGCAGGTCCTGTAGTTTTGTCTCAAGCATTTAAAAATGAAGATCATCCATATTTTCTTCCCGTATTATTTATAGGATTATTCACTATGATATCAGCTATATCATATGGTGCTTGGGGAATTTTAACTATAACTAAGGCTCTTTTGCAAGAAAAAAATAATTAAACCGTGAGTGTTTTATAAAAAGTCCTTCCATTATCTTTACAATCATTTTCAATTATGATAAAAATCTCATTTCCAGATGATTCTTTAAGAGAATATAATAAAGGAATAACTGCCATTGATATAGCTGAAGATATTAGTCTTGGCTTCGCTAAAAATGTNCTATCAGTTGATTTTGAAGGTGAAACAGTTGAAGCTTCAACTCAAATAAATAAAAATGGAAAAATTAAATTTTTCACATGGCAAGATAAACAGGGAAAAATGGCTTTCTGGCACTCTTCAGCACACGTATTAGCTCAAAGTATTTTATCAATTTACCCTAAAGCTAAATTGACAATTGGTCCTCCAATTGAAAGCGGATTTTATTATGATGTAGATTTTGGAAATGTATCATTTTCTGATAATGATTTATTGGCCGTAGAAAAAAAGTTTATGGAATTTGCTAGACAAAAATTTNAATTCAAAATGCGGCATGTAAAGAAAAAAGACGCTATAGACTTTTATAAAAATGAAAATAACTCATACAAATTAGAATTAATTGAAGATTTAAATGATGGTGAGATAACTTTCTGTGATCATAGTGACTTTTCTGATTTATGTAAAGGTGGACATATTCCTCATACAGGTTTAATTAAAGCAGTTAAACTTTTAAATATAGCTGGTGCTTATTGGAGAGGAGATGAGAAAAATAAACAACTNACACGGATTTATGGAATATCCTTTCCTAAACAAAAAGAACTCATAGAATATCTTGAGAGAATTGAAGAAGCTAAAAAAAGAGATCATAGAAAACTGGGTAAAGAATTAGAGCTGTTTACTTTTTCTGAAAAAGTAGGACAAGGATTACCTATGTGGCTTCCAAAAGGGACTATTCTTAGAGAAAATCTTGAAACTTTTTTAAAAAGAGCTCAAACAAAAGCTGGTTATAAACAAGTCATTTCTCCACACATTGGAAATAAAGAATTATATATGATCTCAGGGCATTATGAAAAATATGGGCAAGATAGCTTTCAACCTATTCAGACACCTTCAGAAAATGAAACTTTTCTATTAAAACCCATGAATTGCCCTCATCATTGTGAAATTTTTAACTCAAGACCATACAGCTATAAAGAATTACCTGTAAGATTTTCTGAATTTGGAACTGTTTACCGCTATGAACAAAGTGGTGAGCTGCATGGTCTGACCAGAGTAAGAGGCTTCACNCAAGATGATGCGCACATATTTTGTACTCCAGAACAATTATTGGAGGAATTTACNGGAGTTATTGATTTAGTCTTATATGTATTTGAATCTCTTGGATTTAAGGACTTTGAGGTTCAAGTTTCACTAAGAGACAAAAGTAATCCAGATAAATATATCGGTAATGATCAACACTGGGACCTTGCCGAAAAAGCCATTTTAGATTCTGCAAATGAAAAAAAATTGAATTACACAGTTGAGCTAGGTGAAGCCGCATTTTATGGGCCAAAATTAGATTTTATGGTTAAAGATGTTTTAGGAAGAAAGTGGCAATTAGGGACAATACAGGTTGATTATAATTTGCCTGAAAGATTTAATTTGACCTATAAAGGAAAAGATAACGAACTTCATAGACCTGTAATGATTCATAGGGCTCCATTTGGAAGTATGGAAAGGTTTNTTGCAATTTTGCTGGAACATACAGCAGGAGATTTCCCTTTATGGTTAACACCTAATCAAGTATCCATTTTAATTGTCAGTGAAAAATATGAGAAATATGGTTATAAAGTTTTGANTTTTTTAGAAAAAAACGATATTCGCACTTCTTTAGATAATAGAAATGAAACCATAGGTAAAAAAATACGTGATTCCGAATTAAATAAAGTTCCATACATGCTTATTTTAGGTGAAAAAGAAGATAAAAACAATAATTTATCTGTTAGAAAGAGAAAGGAAGGAGATTTGGGTCAAATGAGTACAAATGAGTTTGTCTCATTAATTAATCGAGAATTATCAAAAAGTATAGCTAAATTTGAATAATAATTTAAAAAATTGAGTCATAGCAATAAGAAGAAAAAGATTTAGAGGTCCTGCAAGAGTTTTCAAGGAAAACCCACATAAGATTAATGAAAAAATAACTTCAAATGAAGTTCGTTTAGTTGGAGATAACGTAGAGATTGGTTTATATAATCTTTCAAAAGCTTTAGTTTTAGCCAACCAAATAGGGCTTGATCTTGTTGAAATTTCACCAAAAGCATCACCTCCAGTCTGTAAAATAGTTGATTATAAGAAATTTTTATATGAGCAAAGGAAAAGAGATAAAAGTTTAAAATCAAAGACAACAAAAGTTATTGTTAAAGAGATTAGATTTGGCCCTCAAACAGATGAACATGATTATGAGTTCAAAAAAAAACATGCTATAAAATTTTTAAATGATGGAGCNAAACTAAAAGCATTTGTTTTTTTTAAAGGCAGATCAATAGTTTTTAAAGAGCAAGGTCAGATTTTACTTTTAAGACTTGCTCAAGATCTAGAAGATTTTGGAAAAGTAGAACAAATGCCTCAATTAGAAGGTAAAAGAATGATAATGTTAATTACACCCAAAAAAAAATAATTATTAAAAAATAGATTATGCCTAAAATGAAAACTAAATCTAGTGCTAAAAAAAGATTTAAACTCACTGGTACTGGTAAGATTAAACGAAAGCATGCGTTTAAAAATCATATACTTACAAAAAAATCAAAAAAAAGAAAATTAAGACTAACACATTCAACCACCGTCAATAAAAAAGATGTTAAAAGTATCAAAGAACAACTTCGTTTAAAATAAAAGTCCAAAAAAACTTATTTATAGCACATATTTAAGCAAGAAGTGTTAATTTTGATGCCTAAAAATAAAAAATGCCTAGATCAGTAAATTCAGTAGCTTCAAGAAAGAGAAGAAAGAAAATAATTAAACTTGCTAAAGGATATTTTGGTAGAAGAAAAAATGTTTGGACTATTGCCAAAAATGCTGTTGAAAAAGCTTGGAGTTATGCTTATCGTGATCGACGAACAAAAAAAAGAAACTTCAGATCGCTATGGATTACAAGAATTAATGCTGCTTCAAGGATTCATGGATTGACATACTCTGAATTAATGCTCAAGGTAAAAGATAACAATATAAAACTAAACAGAAAAGTTATAGCAGATCTTGCAGTAAATAATCCAGATGCATTTAAAGCGCTTGTTGAAAAAATCAAGTAATACATCTGTAAGNACATATTATTTATTCAGGTTAATTAAATTGCTTTGAATCTTAATAACTTAAAAATATATTTTATTAAGATTGCAAGGGCGTTAAATAAATGATAGTAAATTTGCAGAAATTTTTTGTTTATGAGAATATATCATAATCCAAGGTGTAGAAAATCAAGAGAAGCATTAAATTATCTGAATGATAAGGGTTATAAAGTAGAGATTGTTAAATATTTAGAAAAAAAATTAAGTTCAAAAGATATCTCTGAGCTATTAAAAAAGATTAATCTGTCGCCACAAGAAATAATTAGGAAAAATGAAACCTTATGGAAAAAAAAATATTCGAAAATGGATCTAAATGAAAAAGAATTAATTGATATTCTATCTAATAATCCAATTTTAATAGAGCGTCCCATTGTTGAATTTAAAGACTTTGGTGTTTTAGCTCGTCCAATTGAAAATTTAATTANGTTTCATCAAAATGTAGGTGAATAATTTTTTTAATCTGTATATATTTTATAATCATATGAGAACCAATTTTTTCATTTTTTTTACTTTTTTCTTGGCAATAACTTTATTCGCTCAAAGACCATCTCAATCCTACGGATCAATTCAAAAAAAAATTGTTGAAGGGAGAGTTATAGACAATGAGACTAATCAAGGTCTGGAATATGCTACGATAACCTTTACTAACAAAAGAAATTCAAATCTTCTGCAGGGAGGCATAACTGATTCTAATGGTAATTTTAAGGTAGATATTTTTCCTGGAATGTATGATATTTCTGTTGATTTCATAGGTTTTGAATCATACAATCAAGAATCTGTTATGATAAGAGAATCTTTGAGTTTAGGAGAAATAAAACTTAATATATCAGTAGATAACTTACAGGGTGTTGAATTAATGGCTGAGAGAACTGAAGTAGAAATCAGATTAGACAAAAGAATTTATAACGTTGGAAAGGATATTACTGTAAGAGGTGGTAGCGTTGCTGATGTTCTAGACAACGTTCCATCAGTTTCTGTTGATGTTGAAGGGAATGTTTCTCTTAGAGGCAATAGTAGTGTAAGAATACTTATAAATGGTAAGCCCTCAGGATTAGTAGGACTGTCTGGTCCCCAAGGACTTCAACAGCTTCCAGCAGAGTCAATTGAAAAAGTAGAAGTAATAACTTCTCCATCAGCAAGATATGACTCTGAAGGTACTGGTGGTATACTAAATATTATTTTGAAAAAACAAGAATTATTGGGTGTCAATGGAAATTTTGTTGCAAATATTGGATTTCCTAAAACATATGGCGGTTCAGCGAGTATAAACATTAGAAATGAAAAGTTTAACATTTTTACAGTAAATTCAATTAGACAAAATAGATCAAAAGGTTTTTTCTACAACGATAATGAATATTTTAATGGAGATGAGCCAAGTACATTTCTGGAAGAAGAAAGAAAACCACTCAGGGATAATGGAAGTATTTTTACAAATCTTGGAATTGAATTTTACTTGAAGGAAAATACTTCTTTAATTTTAAGTGGTTTTTATAGAGACAGAAAAGGAGATAGCGAAACAAACAATGATATTAAGCAAACTGATTCTTCAAGTGATCTGATTAGTAATTCAAATAGAGTGGAGAACGAAACGGATGATGACAAATCATATCAGTTTAGTGCCAATTTTGATTCTGAATTGGATGATAAAGGACAAAAAATAACTTTAGTTGCTCAGTTTGAAAAAAGTAAGGAAGATGAAGATGGCAGTATTGAAAATAAAATTTTATTTCCAGAAATATCAGAAATAAGTTATGAACGAGTTAAACAATATGAAGATCAAAATAGGACGCTAATTCAAGGAGACTATGTTTTGCCTATTGATGAAAATACTCAGTTTGAAATTGGATACAGGGGAAGTTTTTTAAATCAAGAAACAGACTACGAAGTTTCATATTTAGACCTAGGAACTTTTAGAGTTGATGGCAACTTATCAAATGTATTATTATACAAAGAATACATAAATGCTGCTTACACACAATATGGGAAAAAAATTGANAAATTTTCTTATTTGCTAGGTTTAAGAATGGAAAACTCAAATATTACAATAAACCAGAAAACAACAAATGATAATAATTTGAAAAATTATACTGATTGGTTTCCAACAATTAANCTCTCGTATGAGTTTGATGAGACAAAAAGCTTAACGCTTGGTTATAGTAGAAGACTTAGAAGGCCATGGTCAAGGTTTTTAAATCCATTCCCTTCAAGAAGTAGTATTACTAATATATTCCAGGGTAATCCTGACTTAGATCCAAGTTATTCAAATGCATATGACTTTGGATATTTAAAAAGATGGGATAAATTCACTTTAAATGGATCTATATATTTTCAAAAGTCTACTAGCGTTTATGAATTTATAACTATTAACACAGGAGAGACTGTTGTTATAAGTGGAGATAGAAATGACCCGGAAAATCCGGTAGTTGAAGTCCCTGTTATTAAAAGAACACCTGTTAATCTTGCAGAGCAGAGAAGGTATGGGACAGAATTTAATCTAAGTTATACTCCATCTAGAAAGGTTCGCCTTAACGGGAATTTTAATTTATTTAGTTCCGAGCTAATTGGTGAATATGAAAATGTAGATTTTGGTGCAACTAATTTGAGATGGTATGGCAGATTAAACAGTACAATTAGCCTTCCTGGTAAAATTGACTGGCAACTAAGGATGCGTTACTCTGGACCGTCAGAAAATTCACAAACTAAAAGTAAAGGAAATTTTGTTGTTTCAGGAGCATTAAATAAGGACTTTTTAAAAGACAAAGCAACAATTTCATTTAGAGCTAGTGATGTTTTTAATTCAGGACGAAGAGTTTCAGAGACTATTACACCTAATTTTAATGGATACAGCGAATTTCAATGGAGAACACCTACCTATATTTTCACTATCACATATAGACTCAACCAAAAGAAATATGAGAGAAGAAGAGGACAAAACCAAAATTACAATGCAGAAGAGGCAGGTAGTGAATTTGATATTTAAGAAACTTACGTCTTTTTCTTTTTCTTGCTTTTTTCCTTAATTCTCTGAAGAAGAGAACCTGTTATCCAATAAGGCACAACAAACAGTAACAAGAAAAACATTAGCCAAAATCCCATGGTAAGTATGCTTAAAAAAGCTATGAAACCGAGGTATTGATCAAATTCAACCATGTCATTATTATATAAACAAATTTACAATAAAAAATATTGAAAGATTTCAATATGAAAAAAAAAATGAATTAATTACTTAAAAGGAATTACTTTTGTATTATAATTTTACAAATGGATTATCGAATTGAAAAAGATACTTTAGGAGAAGTTAAAGTTCCTTTAAATGTCTATTGGGGTCCTCAAACTGAAAGATCTAGGAAAAATTTTAAAATTGGACCTGAATCATCAATGCCCATAGAAATTATTTACGGTTTTGCAATTTTAAAAAAAGCTGCCGCTTATACAAATCATGAATTAGGTGTTCTTGAAATAAAAAAAAGAGATCTAATTGGAAAAGTTTGCGATGAAATAATTGATGGCAAATTAGATGATCAGTTTCCTTTAGTTATATGGCAAACTGGGTCTGGAACTCAAACTAATATGAATGTCAATGAGGTAATTTCAAATAGAGCTCATGTGCTATTAGGTAATAAATTAGGAGAAGGTGAAATTTTCGTAAAAGCTAATGATGATGCAAATAAATCTCAATCTTCAAATGACACTTTTCCTACAGCAATGTACATAGCTTGCTACAAAAAAATTATTGAGGTAACAATTCCAGGTATTTCTAAATTAATTCAATCTATTAAGCAGAAATCTAAAGAATTTGAATCAATTATTAAAATTGGAAGAACTCATCTTATGGATGCAACACCTATTACTCTTGGTCAAGAATTTTCAGGCTATTATTCCCAGTTAGAATATGGTGTTAAATCCTTAAAAAATTCTTTGCCTCATCTATCTGAAATTGCTCTTGGAGGTACTGCAGTTGGAACAGGTTTAAACACGCCAAAAGGATATTCCGAATTAGTTGCAAAATATATTTCTAAGTTTTCTGGCATTTCATTTGTCTCGGCTAAAAATAAATTTGAAGCTTTAGCAGCTCATGATGCTATTGTTGAAAGTCATGGAGCGCTAAAACAATTAGCCATTTGTTTAAATAAAATCGCAAATGATATTCGCATGATGGCATCTGGTCCAAGATCTGGTATAGGTGAACTAATTATTCCTTCCAATGAACCTGGAAGTTCAATAATGCCAGGAAAAGTGAATCCTACACAATGTGAAGCATTGACCATGGTTTGTGGTCAGGTTATAGGNAATGATACTGCTATTTCCTTTGGTGGCGCACAGGGACACTATGAATTAAATGTTTTTAAGCCTTTAATGTCATCAAACCTTTTAATGTCAGCAAGATTAATTGGAGATGCTTGTCAAAGTTTTGCTGAAAATTGTATTAATGGAATTAAAGCGAATAAAAAGAAGATAAATCAGTTTCTTAATGATTCTCTTATGCTTATAACTGCTTTAAATACAAAGATTGGATATTATAAAGCTGCTGAAATTGCAAATAAAGCTTTTACTGAGGACATTACCTTGAAAGAAGCTGCAATATCACTTAATTATCTTACTCCTAAAGAATTTGATGATTGGGTAGATCCTAAAAATATGATTTAATAAAGTAAAACTATACTCTACCTCTTAAAGCATTAAAAGCCCATGCAATGGCATAAAAGCCTACACCTGATACAGAGAATCCAATTGCATGTTCAGGATATTTGAATAAACCCAAAAGAATTAAGGCTGTTCCAAACAAAAAGAGAATTAAAGAGGAATAGCCAAATATTTTATTTTTATTTAGTCCCAAAATTAAGATTTAAATTAAGTCCAAAAATATAATTTTTTTTTATTGTGTTAAAAATAATATTCGGTTATAATAATTCATTATTACTTTAGTAAAAAAAACAAAAATGAATCTTGAGTTTGAGAAAAATAAAGATCACAATAAACTTTTACTTTCAGAAATCAATCAACTTTATTCAAAAATTAAACTGGGTGGGTTAAATCGAAAAAATGATTTAAAAAATAAAGCCCAAGGAAAAATGACTGCTCGTGAAAGAATTAATTTTTTAATAGACAATAAGTCTCCACATTATGAAATTGGAGCTTTTGCTGGATATGAAATGTACGAAGATGTTGGTGGGTGTCCATCTGCAGGCGTCGTTGTGGTTATTGGTTATGTCTCTGGGAAGCTATGCGTGATAGTTGCTAATGATTCTTCTGTTAAAGCTGGTTCTTGGTTTCCAATAACAGCAAAAAAAAATCTTAGAGCTCAGGAAATATCNATAGAAAATAAGATACCGATAATTTACCTTGTTGATAGCGCAGGTGTATATCTTCCAATGCAGGATGAAATTTTTCCTGATAAATATCATTTTGGTAGAATATTTAGAAATAATGCTAAAATGAGTAGTAAAGGCATAATTCAAATTGCTGCCGTAATGGGAAGCTGTGTGGCAGGTGGAGCTTATTTACCTATAATGTCAGATGAATCGATAATTGTTAATAAAACGGCAAGTATTTTCTTAGCTGGAAGCTATCTGGTTAAAGCTGCCATTGGGGAAGAAGTTGATAACGAAACACTTGGNGGNGCAACTACTCATTCNGAAATCAGTGGNNTAACTGACTANAAAGCTTCGGATGATAAAGATGCACTGAATAAAATCCGCTCTCTAATCAGTAAAGTTAGTTCAAACGAAAATGCTGGATTTAATAGAATCAAATCAGAAAAACCTAAAAAAAATATTGATGAAATCTACGGAATATTACCAAGGGATAAAACTAAACCATACAGCAGCTTTGATATTATTGAAAGATTAATTGATGAAGATTCTTTTGATCAATATAAGGCTGATTANGGAAAAACAATTATTACTGGTTATGCAAGAATAGATGGTTGGGCANTAGGAATTATATACAACCAAAGAGAAATGGTGAAAAATAAAAAAGGTGAAATACAATACGGTGGAGTTATTTATAGCGATTCTGCTGATAAGGCTACAAGATTTATTGCAAATTGCAACCAAAGAAAAATTCCTCTAGTTTTTCTTCAAGATGTCACTGGATTTATGGTTGGTAGTAATGCTGAACATGGTGGGATTATTAAGGATGGAGCAAAAATGGTTAATGCTGTTGCGAATTCTGTAGTGCCAAAGTTTACTATAATCATTGGAAATTCATTTGGTGCTGGTAATTATGCAATGTGCGGAAAAGCATTTGATCCAAGACTAATAATTTCATGGCCAGGAGCNAAGCAAGCTGTTATGGGTGGTGAACAAGCTGCAAAAGTTATNCTNCAAATGGAAAAATCAAAATTCAAGAAGATAAATAAGAAAATTAGTTTAAAAANTGAAAAAGAATTNTATGATAAAATTAAAGCTAAATATGAANACCAATCAAATCCAACATATGCTGCGTCNAGATTATGGATAGATGCAATTATAGATCCTATTGAAACTAGGAAATGGATCAGTATGGGTATTGAAATGGCAAATCACTCGCCAGTAAATGAAAAATTTAATATGGGGATTCTTCAGGTATAATTAAAGTTTTCCAAATAACCTTGATTTAAAATCACTCCATTTATATTTTTTATAAAAA
Source organism: Flavobacteriaceae bacterium (assembly GCA_002702405.1). The sequence continues at coordinate 27,663 of NZZH01000056.1, forward strand.
ATAAAGAGTAAAAGAGGATAAAAAATAATAAATGAAANAATTAACTCTTTTGATAAAGATGGTTCTCCTGTNTATTTTAAAATTGATTCAGTNTGAAAAACAGTCCAGTCAGCAGTGACTAAAAGAGCNGCNAATAAATTNTTTGATGCGTGAACTCCAAGAGCTAATTCAATTCCTTCATCCATTAGNGTCATTATNCCNAANACNAAACCTGTACCCATNTACCACCANACGAGATTATATCCTAATTTGTCAACCTCAGGATTAGCTAAATGCAAACATCCAAAAATTATTGANGTCATAAAGAGTGGAGCCCATCGATTTCTGAATAATCCAGCAAATCCTTGCATTAAATATCCTCTAAAAAGATATTCTTCAAAACTAGTCTGAAGTGGAATTAAAATAACTGCAATACAAGCAAGAATTAGGAATGGGGTCAATTTGAAATTAATTTCATAGTCTTCAGGAGAAATTATATAGCCACTTAAGATAATCACTGATGAAAGAAAGCCCCAAATGGCAAAAGAAAAGAAAACTCGACTCCAATCAATACTGTCTCTAGATGTTGCAACAATTCTCATGTCTTGTTGATGAAGTTTTTTTAAAATAAACCATAAGCCTAAAAGAGATATAGCAAATGGAAGAAGCATTAAAAATAGCCCAGTATTCGAGGGAATTAATGAAAAAATCTCGTTGGGATCAGATAATTCTTGATCTAATAGACTTTGACTAACCAAATAAACAAATAATGGTATTTGCCCTAGTATATTAAAAATAATAACTAGGAAAGATCCAAGTAAATACTTTAAAAAGTCCTTTCTGGATAAATTAACTTGACTAAGAAACATGGTTTAATTATTTAAGAAATAATGTTAGGCTTAAAATTAAAGCAAAACAGAAAAAGATTTGATAATAGATAGTCTGAATATTATATTTTATAAGATCTCTAGATTTGTATTTTCTAAATAATCCAGCTGATATATAAAATCCATAAATAGCTAATAAAGTCAAAATAATATTAAAAACATCTTTATTAAAGCCGACAATCGCTTTAAAAAATGATTCAGAGACTAAAAATGTTAATAGAACAATTAAAATAGTATTAAGCAAATATATCCATCTAGAGGTTTTTTTTCCAAGTAAAACAACTAAGTTNATTTTACCNGTTTTTTTATCAGATGTATAATCAGGAAATTGATTGATAAATAAAATATTGGTGGTCAATAAACCAAGAGGGCAGCCTAATAAAAGAAAACTGGAAAGAGACTCAAGAGTGTATTCATATGATAATGAAGACATGGCAAAAGCGCTTCCAAGAGTTAATAAAGGACCAAAAGCTAAAAAAATCGTAATCTCTCCAAGGCCTTTTCTTCCAGCAAGTCTAAGAGGTTTTGCAGTATAAAAATAACCAAGTAAAATAGCTGTTAAAGCAATCGCTGTCATACCATATAAATTAATTAGGCTTCCAGTGATTACATAACTATTAATACAAACAAATACTAATGATATAATTGATAAAAGCAACATGATATTTGCTAACCTTTTCGTTTTAGATAAAGTTGTAAGACCTAATTCAACCGCTCTACTTCCTCCTGAAATTTGAGCTCCTCTTAGGACCAATGATTTATCGCCAACATTAAAATACTCTGAATTAGCTTCATCCGTGCCATAATTTACATCATAATAATCATTGTAAAGATTGGAGAATAAGTGTAAACAAGCAACGCCAAAAATAGAAATTATTGAATTAAGTAGATTCAAATTTCCTGAAGCAGCAAGAAAACATGAAATAACAATCATTGGTAAAATTGAAGCCAAGGTGAAGCCGCCTCTTGTAATTGCAATTCCTTTTATAAATTTTGTTAAATAACTTATTGGAATATCTACATCGTCATTAATTTCTTTTGTTATACCGCAATAACCTGTTTGGCCTTTATCTTTTCCATTTGCAAAATTTGGTGTAATAATTATTTCAGCATTAAATTCAGAGCCATCTTTTTTTATAAACTTTGTTTGAACTAAAGCTTTCCCATCTTTGTTTGCTTTTTTTAACCATCCAAGGACGTTTTGAATAACAATTTCACCAGGAGAAAAAATTGATACTCTTTTTTTTTCAATAAGTTCATCTTTAGAATATCCAAATAAGTTTAAGGCGTCCTTATTCATCTCTTGAATAATGCCTTCCATATCACAAATAATAACACTTTTCATATAACGGTTTTAATTCGCCAAATATATACGTTTTTCTATATGAAAGAAAGGTAAATTATTATTATTTTTTCTGCCGTGNGTAAGTTGTGAGTTTGCTTATTGAAATCAACTGATTTTGTTCATCTACAGTTCTAATTTCCCAAAGCTGTATAGTTTTTCCAAGATGAATTGGCCTNGCTGTAGCAATTACATTACCTTTTTTTACAGATTTGATATGATTTGCATTAATTTCTATTCCCCGAATAGTAAGATTAGGATTTTTTGTAAGAACGGCAACAGCTGCNCTCCCAACTGTTTCTGCTAGAGCAACTGTAGCACCTCCATGAAGAATTCCGTCTGGCTGATATACATTNTCATTAACAGGCATNCTTGCTGTAAGAAAATCATTTCCAACATCAGTAAATTTAATTCTAAGGGTTTTAAGTAAACCCTTATCGGCAATCTGATTACATACCATCAAGACATTCTCTTTNTCCATTAAAAATATTTAGNAGATATATAATCTTTTATTTAACTTCTTCAAAATCAACATCTTGGACGTCATCTCCCCCACTTTTTGATTTTTTTGTTTCTTTTTTTGTTTTNGACGATTTTGACTTTTCTTTACTTGGCTCTTGAGCAGATGTTTCAGCTTGAGCTTTATACATTTCCTCAGAAGCATTTTTCCAAGCCTCATTTATTTTTTCTAGAGCAGGATCAATTTTTGACAGGTCTTTTGATTCATATGCTTTCTTTAAATTACCTAATGCTTCTTCTATAGCCTTCTTTTTGTTATCTGATAGTTTTTCTCCAAACTCTTTTAGTTGCTTTTCAGTTTGAAAAATCATCTGATCAGCACTATTAAGTTTTTCAACTTCTTCTTTAACTTTTTTATCAGATTCNGCATTAGCTTCTGCTTCTTTTTTCATTTTTTCAATCTCTTCNTCNGTTAANCCTGAAGATGCTTCTATTCTNATNTCTTGTTGNTTNCCAGTAGCNTTATCTTGAGCACTTACNTTNATTATACCATTTGCGTCAATGTCAAATGTTACTTCAATTTGNGGAGTACCTCTAGGTGCTGGCGGAATTCCATCTAGATGAAACCTNCCTATAGTTTTNTTGTCTGCNGCCATAGATCTTTCACCTTGTAAAACATGAATTTCAACTGANGGCTGATTATCTGCTGCTGTGGAAAATATTTGTGATTTTTTNGANGGAATTGTAGTATTTGCATCAATTAATTTTGTCATAACNGCTCCCATAGTCTCAATTCCTAANGAAAGTGGTGTCACGTCTAAAAGTAAAACATCTTTAACATCTCCNGNTAAAACTCCCCCTTGTATNGCTGCACCAATTGCAACAACTTCATCTGGATTAACTCCTTTAGANGGTTTTTTNGAAAAGAATTTTTCNACTTCATTTTGGATTATNGGTATTCTTGTAGANCCNCCNACTAAAATNACCTCATTAATATCATTGGTAGATAACCCTGCNTCATCAAGNGCCTTTTGAACAGGTTGCATTGANCTTTTAACNAAANTNTCTGATAATTGTTCGAATTTTGAACGAGTTAAGGTTTTAACTAAATGTTTAGGTCCACTAGAGGTAGCTGAAATATATGGCAGATTAATTTCTGTTTGTGTTGAAGAAGATAATTCAATCTTGGCTTTTTCGGAGGCTTCTTTTAGTCGTTGAAGTGCCATTGGATCGCTTTTCAAATCAATATCTTCTGTTTTTTTGAATTCTTCAGCTAGATAATTAATGATTACCTGATCAAAGTCATCGCCTCCAAGATGGGTGTCACCATTTGTTGACAATACTTCAAATACTCCATCTCCAAGTTCTAATATAGAAATATCAAATGTACCTCCACCCAGATCATAAACAGCTATTTTGCGATCAGTAGAACCTTTGTCCAGTCCAAAAGCTAATGCCGCTGCAGTGGGCTCATTTATAATTCTTTCAACTTTAAGTCCTGAAATCTCACCTGCTTCTTTTGTCGCTTGACGTTGAGAATCATTGAAATAAGCTGGAACAGTTATAACCGCTGAGGTAACATCAGTTCCTAAATAGTCTTCGGCAGTTTTTTTCATCTTCTGAAGGACCATCGCAGATAATTCTTGGGGAGTGTATAATCGTCCATCTATATCAACTCTTGGGGTATTATTGTCCCCCTTAAGCACTTTATAGGGAACATTTTTTGCATCATTAGCTGATTCAGAAAACTTATTACCCATAAATCTTTTAATTGAAGCAACAGTTTTAGTTGGGTTTGTAACGGCTTGTCTTTTAGCAGGGTCTCCTACTTTAATCTCTCCTCCTTCAACAAATGCTATAACAGACGGTGTAGTCCTTTTTCCTTCTGAATTAGGGATAACAACAGGTTCATTACCTTCCATTACTGAAACACATGAGTTTGTAGTTCCTAAGTCAATTCCAATAATTTTACTCATAATNTTTAGNTTTTTATTATTAATATTTACAATCACTATGCCATTGANAAAATCTGACAGGTTGTCATGNNAGGGGNTGNTTAAAGTAATAATTCATAATTTTGNTGATAATTAAAANAAAAACACTTTATTTTTATAANAAATGAATAAAAAACATAGCAAATACTCNCGAATAACAACTAATACTCTATCTGANATGAAAAAAGAGGGTGAAAAAATTGCTATGCTTACATCTTATGATTACACNCTAGCTAGTATAATTGATAAGGCAGGAATTGATGTTATTTTGGTCGGGGACTCAGCTTCCAACGTAATGGCGGGACATGAAACNACAGTTCCTATTACCCTTGATCAAATGATCTATCATGCTTCATCAGTTATTAGAGGAGTAGATAGAGCCCTTGTTGTGGTTGATCTCCCCTTTGGAACCTATCAATCTGATTCTAAAGAAGCNCTTAGATCTTCNATTAAAATAATGAAAGAGTCAGGTTCACANGCGATCAAATTAGAAGGGGGAATTGAAGTAAAAAACTCTATNGAAAGAATTCTCAATGCNGGTATCCCTGTTATGGGNCATCTTGGATTAACCCCTCAATCCATTTATAAATTTGGCACCTATTCTGTTAGAGCTAAAAAAGATTNTGAAGCTGACAAACTTTTTAGTGATGCAAAATTGCTTGANGAATTAGGATGTTTTGCTATTGTACTTGAAAAAATTCCTGCAGAATTGGCAAAAAAAATTNCTTCAGAACTTAAGATACCTGTAATAGGCATTGGAGCTGGTGTAANTGTTGATGGNCAAGTATTAGTTTTACATGATATGTTAGGNATGAATACTGAATTTAGTCCTCGCTTTTTAAGNCGCTATCTTGATTTGAATCATGAAATAACTAAAGCAGTGGGTTTGTACACTCAAGATGTAAAAAAATCAGCTTTCCCTAACGATAAAGAACAATATTAGAAATAAAATAACTGATTTACTAAACTCATTTTGATAAACGTTTTATTCGAGGATAATCACATTATTATAATAAATAAAGAAGCTGGTGATTTGGTTCAAGGTGACTCAACTGGAGATGAAACNATTCTTGATAAAANAAAATCCTATCTTAAAAAAAAATATAAAAAACCAGGGAAGGTTTTTCTTGGTCTAGTTCATCGCATTGATCGGCCAACAAGCGGTATAGTAATNTGTGCTAAAACATCAAAAGCTTTGTCAAGACTTAATGANCAATTTAAAGAAAGGAGTGTTCAAAAAAAATATTGGGCTATTGTNAAAAATCCTTTTTCAATAAAATCTGGAACACTAACTAATTGGATTGCNAAAAATTCTAAATTAAACAAATCATTTGTTTTTGAAAANAAGAATTCAAGAACAAAAAAAGCAATATTAAATTTTAAGATTTATAAAAAAATTCAAAANTATACNCTTTTAGAAATTATTTTAAAAACTGGAAGNCATCATCAGATAAGAGTTCAGNTTAGNAATATTGGATATCCTATTGTTGGAGATTTAAAATATGGTGCGAAAAGATCTAATCCCGATGCTAGCATTAGNCTTCANTCTGCTGAATTNAGTTTNGAACATCCTGTTCGAAAAGAACTAATTCAAATCAAAGCAAATNCACCTAAAAAACATTTATGGAACGCTTTTCTTTACGATTCATAATTTTAGCCTTTTCTTTAATTATTTGAGAAACTGGACGATNTTTTATTTTACTTTCTAACCATGACAAAATATCTAAATATAAAAATGCTCTTCTCTCGTATGGATCATCCTCATATTGTTTCAANTCNTTATGAAGTTTTTTAAAAGAATCTTTTAATTCATGAGGGAAAATATCTCCAAGGGATCNGAGNAATCTTATCATCGCTTTTTGAACNTCGTGTAAATCATTCATTTTAATTAGAAACTTATAAGTTTCTCTTANGTNNGTCTCNAGATGATAATCAAATCCAGCTTCATAATGGGCGACTAAGTTTAAAACTCTGGTAAAACAAAGTAAATCTTCTCGCATNTTTAAGTGCTTATTCTTTANAATCNTATTTAAATAAACAATGCTATTTTCATAATCAGANAAACTNAAATATAAGCATGCGATTTTATAATAAAATAGCATTACGTGATGTTCNTCNATTTGATCTTTATANTTTTTNATTCCATCAATAATTTCAGNGACAAAANCNTTAGCTTCTTCAAAATTACCTTGCATAAANTAGAGATTCAAAAGATTATTGTAATGAACCAAAAAACCTAAAGAAGAAATATTATGATTTTTTATGAGCTTTGAATCATTAATNTTTTTCAACATNAACTTAAGAGTGCTTTTAAATTTTTCAGGGTATTTTATCAAGGCGAGAGATTCCATCAAATAATTATTTGCCTTTAAATAAAAGACAGGATGTATTTTAATCATCTCAGGAGATTCTTCAAACATATCAACCCATTTTGAGGCATATTTAAAACAACCTAAAAAATCTTGAACTAAGAAACTATACCATACATGAACTTTGTAATACCAAAGTTTTTCCCTAAATCCTAAATTTTCAATTTCAACAACAGGAATTTGCTTATAAAAAAACTTTGTTGTTTCACGAAACTCTTCATCACTTTTTGCATAACCTGTTTTTATTAATTTTTCATATAAAAGCAAAGAAAGGTTTGAAAGTTTACTTGTAATATCATTTTGATATTGTAACTGATCGGCTTGCTGAATCAATATTTGTGAGCGATTAGACAAACTCCTTGTAATATATTGAGACTCTATAACTTTCTCAAGTTCAACAATTTCATAAGCTAAATATTTTTCTTCATTTTTAAAAGCAATTATTTTAATTTTGTCAAGCACTTTTAGACTTAATTTATAAAGTCCTTTTTGATATAAAATTGTTGCGAAATCTAGTTGTTCTCTTATTTGAATTCTTACATTCTGATGGATTGGATTGAGTCTTAAGCTAATTAATATTTGCTTATACAAATGTGCCTTCAGATTGGAAAGCTGCTGTTTAGTTACAACACCTTTTTCTAAAATTAATTTCTCGCTATATTTAGAAGACTTGTCAAGTAGATTAAATAAATTTAAAAATTTCGAATCGTTATTAGATCCCATTCGCCCAACATAAAGTTTAAACTGACGTTTTTCAGACTTTGTGAGTGACTTTATTAATTGAAACAAGTTATCTTTTTGATCATTAATCATTGTAGAAAAA
>NZZH01000057.1 GCA_002702405.1 Flavobacteriaceae bacterium
ACTATTTTAAATTTTTATTAAATCAGAAATTTTGAGTAAATCTTTTTTGTTTAAAATAAGTTGAATAAACAATAACTAAAGAAAGTAAAAGTATTATGGATGCAGGTAAAGATTTGATTAATTCATCTCCAACTTTTAAATGCATAAATATAGCAGCTGTCATAAATCCAGAAATCAAAAAAGCTGAAAAAAATATCAACTTATCATAAAAAATTCCGATCAGAAGAATAAGAGCTGAAAAAACTTTAATAGTTCCTACGACATATAAAAAAGTTTCATTTAAACCATAAACATAAAATTCTTCTAACATATTTGTAGCATCCCCTCCCCTATATACAGACTCCTTATCATATCTAAACAACCAGACATTTATTATCGTAGAGGAAACAATTAAAATGGATAAATATCTAATTAACTTCATTTAAAATTAGTTTTTTCTAATTTAATTCAGGGTCATTTTTTCTTTCTTCCTCCTGGATTTTATGTTGTCTTGCAATTACAAGTAATAAACATGCCATATAGGTAACAAAAATGACTGTACCTATTATAAACATAATTATTTGGGTTTTATCAAAATTTGCAATTACAATCATATAAAGATTTAAATTTATTAATCTTATTTCTTTGATATTTGTTTAATAGCTATTGAAAATGCTAAAATAGATGGTACCCAAATTCCTACAAAAATACCTTCTAATTTATTGCCAGTAAACCATAGACTGACTGAATACAAAAAAGAAAGGAAGGCTAGAATGATTGGATAATATTTTAAGAAAAAGCTTCTCATAATAATAATTTTTTTTAGGATTCTAAATTTAAAGAAACCTATAGTGAATAAATTACTTGAATGGTTAAATAAGTTTATAGCAGAATAGAAAAAATTAATAGATACGTTGATTATTCTTTAGAGTTGGAAAAACCTAAACATTTTCAGGCTCTATTAATTAGAATTGTAGCCCGTAGGGGAATCGAACCCCTCTTACCAGGATGAAAACCTGGCGTCCTAGCCGATAGACGAACGGGCCAAAAAACGCTGGCAAATTTACACTTTATAAAATAATTATACAACTTAATATATTTAATAAACTATATGGAAAAGTTTAATATGACTTAGCAAATATTACACGACCAACAGACTGCTTTCCACTGTAAACACATTTTCCTTTTTCAATTTTATTATCGATAGGAATACATCTAATGGTAGCTTTGGTTAGATTTTTAATTTTTAATTCTGTTTCATTAGATCCGTCCCAATGTGCAGAAACAAATCCCCCTTGCTTTGATATTATTCTTTTAAACTCTTCAAAATTATCAACCTCTGTTGTATTTTTATTTCTAAAGTTAAGGGCTCTATTAAATAACTTAGATTGGATGTCTTTTAATGTNTCTTCNANCTCCNTAACAATNGAATTCATAGGNACTGAAGACTTAGTTAAATNGTCTCTTCTAGCCAATTCAATTGTTTTNTTTTCCAAATCTCTTGGNCCTATTGATATTCTNATTGGAACTCCTTTNAACTCATAATCATTNAATTTNTATCCAGGTTTAAAATTATCTCTATCATCATACTTAACAGANATTCCTTTTGACTTTAAATCNTTAACAATCTTATTTGCTTTGATTGTAATTTTATCTAATTGATCTATTCCTTTATAGATTGGAACTATAACTACTTGGATAGGAGCTAAATTAGGAGGAATAACCAATCCGTTATCATCACTATGCGTCATAATTAATGCTCCCATCAGTCTAGTAGACACTCCCCACGATGTAGCCCAAACATAAGATAATTTTCCATCTTCATTTGCAAATTTCACGTCAAAAGCCTTTGCAAAATTTTGACCTAAAAAATGAGAAGTTCCTAATTGAAGAGCTTTTCCATCTTGCATTAAACCTTCNATACAATATGTCTCGTCTGCNCCAGCAAAACGTTCGCTTTCACTTTTCAATCCTTTTAAAACTGGAATTGCCATAAAATTTTCAGCAAAGTCTGCATAAAGATTATTAATAAGAGTTGTTTCTTCTAAAGCCTCTTTTTTTGTAGCATGGGCAGTATGTCCTTCTTGCCATAAAAATTCNGCTGTTCTNANNAANAANCGAGTNCGCATTTCCCATCGAACAACATTAGCCCATTGATTTACCAAAATNGGTAAATCTCTGTATGATTGTATCCAATTTTTATATGTATTCCAAATAATTGCCTCACTTGTGGGTCTAACTATTAACTCCTCCTCTAGTTTAGCTTGATCATCAACAACTAGTTTAGTTGGGTTTTTAGGGTCATTTTTTAATCGGTAATGTGTAACAACAGCACACTCTTTAGAAAAACCTTCAGCATTCTTTTCCTCTGCTTCAAATAAACTTTTTGGAACAAAAAGAGGGAAATATGCATTTTGATGACCAGTTTCTTTAAACATTCTATCTAGCTCAGATTGGATTTTTTCCCATATGGCAAAACCATAAGGTTTAATTACCATACAACCTCTTACGGCAGATGATTCAGCTAGTCCTGCTTTTACAACAATTTCATTATACCATTTAGAATAATCTGTATTTCTAGAAGTTAATTTTTCAGCCATTTTTTAGTTTGGCACAAANTTTGCCATTATATTAGTGAATAACAAAACTACTATTTTTTGTTTTGATTTTTTTATAAAACTATAAACTATGAATAAACATTTTTTNAGAAAGCATATTTTAGTCTCATTATTAATATTTTTAATAGTAATAGTTTATTCTTGTGGAAGTTACCAAGGATCCTCTTATTATACCTCTGATGGAATATATGGGAAAATATCCAGTTCTGAAAATCAAACAAATCAATCNAGTAATAGTAGTGAATACTNTAAAGATGTTTTTAGCAATATAGCTGATGACTATTCTTCAGTCAGTGATTCTGAAAACTATTTGTTCACTGATATTGAAAATTACCATAGTTCTAAAGAAAATACTGATTCCTCAATAAGTAGTCAAGCGCCTTGGGGAGATAGGGTTGATAAAACTCAAATCTATTTTACAAATAATTTNCCAATGCATTATTACTACGATAATTACTATCCATATTATAATTATGGTTATGGCTCNATTTCAGGGTATAGTCCTCTTTGGAGAAGGTATCGTTATTATGATTACTACATGATGCATAGATACCATGGTGGNCATCCATGGGGTTTGGGTTACTATGGAGGATATCCNNANNANAATAATTATTGGCCATACTATGGAAGATATTATATGNCATACANTCCATANAATCCATATAATCGCTGGTCNTTTTATTATAATAGNCCTTATTACTACAGTTCATTTGAAAGAAAATATNNACAATATGAANGTCTTTCATTTGCAAATACAAGCAGAGGCGGNAGAACTTNTGCCACTCAATCACGAAGTAAAGAAGATAANNATGATATTAACAATNGATCAGAAATTTCTGCTACAATTAATGCTNTAAAAACTAGGTATAATATTGGAAGAAATCCTTCTTATNATAATTCCTCTGTAAATAATAGAACTGAAGAGGGGGAAAGAAATTTAATCAGAGGTAGTAGAAATGGATCAACAAATAATAACGGAATCTATGTTCCGGCTTCTTCTAGGTCAAATATTAATTACAAAGAAGGATATAATAATTATAACAATTCACGTGGGATTAGGGTTCCCAGAGGAAATAACTCCTCTGTAAATGGCAGCTCTAATAATATAAATGTAAGAGGTAACTCTAGAAGTTCAGGAACTAATAATATTAGGTCCTCTTCGAATAGAACTTACTCCTCACCATCTAGGTCTTATAATTCTGGAGGNAGATCAACCANTTCATCAGGCATAAAATCCAGAGGAAGTTCTGGAAGTTCTAGCTCTAGAGGAGGAAAGAAAAAGTAAAAATTTAATTTATAAATCTGTTTTTATGAAAACAAAAAATATACTTTTTGTTTTAATGATTATATTCAATTCATCGTTTATAAATGCTCAATTTATAGAGGANGCAAGGAGATATTCTTCGCAGTCATTGGAGGGGTCTGCAAGGTATATTTCTATGGGAGGAGCTTTCAGTGCTCTAGGAGGGGATATTTCTTCAATTACTGATAATCCAGCTGCTGCTGCAGTATTCATCTACCCAGAAATAAGTNTATCTACAAGAGCTCTTTCGAATAATTTTCAAGCCGAATATTTGGGNCAAAAAGGTGTTGATCTACCTCCAAATACTCCAATTGNTATTAACCAAGCTGGGTTTGTTTTTATTATGAATAGCANGAATGAAGAAGAGGATTTTACTAAAATAAGTTTTGCGTTTAACTATAAAAGAAAAAATAATTTCAAATCAAAATTTAATGCNGGAGGNAATAANACAAATGGATTAGATAATTATTTCTTATACTATGCTCAAGGAGTAANATTAAAAAACTTACTGCTCTTNCCAGAAGAGACAATCTCTGAAGCATATCAGGATATTGGTGAAAATCTTGACTATGCTTCTCAGCAAGCTTTTTTGGGTTATCATGGNTATTTTATAAATCCNTTANANGAAAATGATGAAAATTCAGAATANTCATCNAATAGTAATCTTGAAGGAAACTCTTTNGGCCACTCTTTTTTTGTTACAGANAGTGGTTACCAAAGTCAATTTAACTTNACACTAAGTGCTCAGTATAAGGATTTTTTATACTTAGGAATGAGTGTTAATTCTTATGGAATTGAATTTAACAGGAATGACAAACTATATGAATCAGNATACAGCTCTGAATCACCTCTAATTTCATCACAATTTGAAAATATTCTTTCNACTGTTGGAGAGGGTTTTTCTATGCAGTTAGGAGGGATTTTAAAAAGAGATAACTTTAGAATTGGATTTTCATATAGAACACCAATATGGTATGAATTTAATGATGAAACTTCTCAATATCTAAAAACAGAATTTAAAAATGATGCCCCAGTAGTTATAAATCCTAATGTTCTAAATATCTATAATTATAAGCTAATCGTCCCATCAAAANTGTCATTTGGATTAGCGTATGTTTTTGAAAAGAGAGGTTTGATCAGCTTTCAATATGGGAGAACAAATTATCAAAACCTTAGATTTGACTTAAATAATGATGATATACATCTTAAAGAACAAAATTCAATTATAAGCAATAATCTTAAGCCTACAAATAACCTAAGATTTGGCGGAGAGTTAAGAATTGAAAAAATGAGTTTNCGATTGGGATATTACTCAGAAAAATCAAAAAGATACAATGTTCTATCATTTGATGGAAACGATTATAATAGTTTGACTGGTGGAATTGGATTAGACTTTGATGGAAGTAATTTCAGTATTGGTATAGCGAATACAGTGATAAATAGAAAGTTTCCTATATATTCCTCATCTGAATTAAATGCAAACTCTTTAAATGATCCAATAANTCTAAAAAACAATCAAACACAAATCGTTCTAACCTATTCGATAAAATTATAAAATCCATTATTGCTAATAAATATTTATCTTTGAACAATTTTAATCATCAATGAAAATTAATAAGTCACTTCTGGAAAAAATTGATGAAATTGGAGATAATCATCAAAGCATAAATAAAGAGACTCCAATAAGGCTTGATGCTTTCAATATTAGTAAAGAACAAAAAATAATATTAATTGAAGAAAAAATAAGAGATATTCTTGAAATTTTAGGNATGGACCTAACTGATGACAGTTTAGTTGGAACACCTAAAAGAGTAGCTAAAATGTATGTAAATGAGTTATTTGGAGGCNTAATGCCTGAAAAACGTCCTAAAGCATCTTCTTTTAAAAACAAGTATAAATACGGTGAGATGCTTGTTGAAAAAAATATAACTCTTTACTCTACATGTGAGCATCATCTNCTTCCAATAATAGGNAANGCTCATTTAGCATATATTTCTAATGGAACAGTTATTGGTCTTTCAAAAATAAATCGAATAGTTGATTATTTTGCAAAAAGACCNCAAGTTCAAGAGAGATTAACTCTTCAGATAGTTGATGAAATGCAAAAAATATTAAACACTAAAAGCGTAGCCTGTGTAATTGATGCAAAACANCTTTGTGTTAACTCTCGAGGTATATCTGATATAACTACAAGTACTGTAACATGTGAATTTGATGGGGAATTCAAAAAGAAAGCAGTAAAAAGGGAATTCCTAGATTATATTAATCTTGACACTGAATTTTAATGAACAAAGAGTTAAAGATTTTTAATTCTCTATCTGGCAAAAAAGAATTNTTTAAACCTNTAATAAAAAATGAAGTTGGTATTTATGTCTGTGGNCCAACCGTTTACAGTAACGTCCATCTTGGAAATTGTAGAACCTTCATATCATTTGACTTAATATATAGATATTTTAAGCACCTTGCTTATAAGATTAAATATGTAAGGAACATAACTGATGTTGGGCATCTAGAAAATGATGAAGATGATGGTGAAGACCGGATTTCAAAAAAAGCTAAGGCTGAAAAAATAGATCCTATGCAAGTAGTTCAAAAATATACTATTGATTTTCATAAAGTCCTTGAAAAGTTCAATACAATTTCTCCAGATATAGAACCAACAGCAACTGGTCATATTCCAGAACAAATTGTACAAATTAAAAAGATAATAAAAAATGGATTTGCCTATGAAGTAAATGGATCGGTATATTTTGATGTCTTAAAATTTAATAAGTCAAATAAATATGGTAAGCTAAGTAAGAGAAAAATTGAAGAGTTAATCCATAATACAAGAATACTTGATGGACAAACAGATAAAAAAAATCCACAAGATTTTGCGCTTTGGAAAAAAGCTGATCCTCAACATTTAATGAAATGGGAATCTCCTTGGAGTCTTGGATTTCCAGGATGGCATCTTGAGTGTACTGCAATGAGTACAAAATATCTAGGAAATCAATTTGATATACATGGAGGTGGAATGGATTTAAAATTTCCACATCATGAATGCGAGATTGCTCAATCTGAAGCCATAACTGGAAAAGAACCCGTCAAGTACTGGATTCACTCTAACATGTTAACTTTTAACGGTAAAAAAATGTCTAAATCAACTGGAAATAATATTCTTCCTGAAGAGATTTTTTCTGGTGAAAATAAAAAATTTTCCAAACCATATTCTCCCGAAGTCTTAAGATTTTTTATACTCCAAGCACATTACAGAAGTATTCTAGATTTAAGTGAAGAGGCACTTAATGCCTCCGAGAAAGGATACAACAAACTAATTTCTGCTATAAAAAACTTACCCAAGATAAAGCCTAGTAAAGAGAAAGGTGATTTTGACGAAAAAGATTGGGTCAAAAGATCCTATGATTCAATGAATGATGACTTTAATAGTCCTATTTTAATTTCTGAACTGTTTAATGCTGTGAAATTTATAAACTCTGTAATTAACAAAAAGCAAAAGATGAATATATCTCAGTGGTCTGTTTTAAACAAAATGATGCCAGTTTTTTTTAATGATTTACTTGGCATTAAAACTACTGAAAAACAAACAACAAATTTAGATTCAAAACTAATCAAAACTATAGAATTATTAATTGAGGTAAGAAATAGAGCAAGGAAAAATAAAGATTTTGAATATTCGGATGAAATAAGAAATAAATTGTTTGAAATTGGTATATCTTTAAATGATGATGGTGATAAAACAACCTATTCAATTGAATAAAATGTTAAAAAAGATTTCTGTTCTTCCATTTCTTTTGTTGATTAGAATCTATCAAAGCCTAATTTCTCCTCTTTTGGGGCCATCATGCAGATTTACCCCAACTTGTTCTCAATATGCAAAAGAAGCTTTAAAAAAGCATGGATTATTCAAGGGGCTATATCTGACTTTGAATAGATTGTCCAGTTGTCATCCATGGGGTAAAAGTGGACACGACCCTGTTCCTTAATTATTGATAATTTTAATTTATTATATGTTATAAAATGATTACAATGAAATTTAATTGGTCACCAAGTGAAACCCTATTTGAGATTGGAGGTTTCGGAATTCATGTTTACAGTTTAATGTTTGTAATTGCTTTCCTATTAGGATATAGGATTTGTAAAAAAATATTCCTGACGGAGGGAATAAATCAAAAATATTTAGAGCCATTATTTATGTTCATGGTGATCTCAACACTTCTTGGTGCCAGACTTGGTGATGTCATCTTTTACAGTTGGGATTATTACCAAAATCATCTAATCGAAATTCTTTTGCCAATTCGAGAAAATCCAAGTAAAGATATTATGTTCGGGATAGTAAAAGGTTATGAATTTATTGGTTTTCGTGGTCTTGCCAGTCATGGAGCATCTATTGGTATAATTTTAGGACTTTTCCTTTTTCAAAAGAAATTTAAAATAAAATCTTTCTTGTGGCTTTTAGACAGACTTACTATCCCTATAAGTTTAGGTGCTTTTTTTGTCAGAATTGGAAATTTTTTTAATTCTGAAATTGTAGGTAAGTATACTGGCTCAAATTTTGGAGTTGTATTTGAAAATAGAGGTGAAATTTTACCGAGACATCCTGCACAATTATATGAAGCAATAGGCTATTTGTTTCTTTTTATTCTTCTAAGAAAACTATATAAAACAAATCTCAGGGAAAAAGATGGAATCTTTTTAGGAGTTTTCTTTTTAGTTCTTTTTGGAGTTAGGTTTTTAGTTGAATTTGTCAAAGAAAGTCAAGGAGGAATAGAAAAATTTCTGCCAAATTTATCAACTGGTCAATGGTTAAGTATACCCTTTATTTTCCTAGGGATAGTTATTATTATTTTAAAATTTAGAAAAAAGAAATTAAGTTCTGATAAAATTTAAGGAGCTAAATTATTTTTTAGATCTTTCTTTATGAAAATCATACATAACAGGAGTTGCTATGAAAACAGATGAATAGGTGCCTATGATAACACCTATAATTAAAGCGAACATAAAGCCTCTAATTGATTCACCTCCAAAAATAAAAATTGTTAATAGCACAATTAATGTTGTAAGTGATGTATTTAAAGTTCTACTTAAAGTACTATTCAAGGCAGAATCAATTGTTTGATCGAGTTCCCATTTTGAATGTTCTCCAACAAACTCTCTAATTCTATCAAATACAACAACTGTATCATTAAGTGAATATCCAATAACTGTGAGAATTGCAGCAATAAAGGCTTGATCAATTTCCATATTAAAAGGCATGATTTTATAAGTCAAAGAGAAAATTCCCAGAACTATTAGAACATCATGAAATACAGCAGTAACTGCTCCAAGCGAAAATTGCCATTTACGGAATCTTAAAAGAATATATAAAAACACTACAATTAAAGATCCTATTATTGCAAGAAAAGAGTTATTTTTTATATCATCTGCAATTGTTGGACCTACTTTTATTGAAGACATTATCCCCACTTGTTTATCCTCTGATCCATTTACAAAATCATTGTAGGTCAACTTTTCTGGAAGATAAATTCTAAGTGAGTTAAATAGTCCTTCTTGAATTTCGTTATCAACTTCAAGACCCTCCTCATCAATTTTATATTTGGTAGTTATTTTTATTTGATTTTCATCTCCAAAAGTTTTTGCTTGGGAACTACCTAGAACTTCTGAAACACTTTGTTGAATATTGGTAGAATTAACTACTTGATCAAATCTAACTATATATGATCTACCTCCAACAAAATCAACTCCTTGATTTAATCCTTGAAAAAACAAAGAGGCTAAACTTACCGTAATGAAAGCTCCCGAAATAATGAATGAAAACTTACGCTTTTGAAGGAACTTGATATTTATATTTTGGAAAAGCGAATGGGTCAATTTAGTTGAAAATGCAACTTTTTTACCTTTCTCATTTCTGGCGTCTAAAAACATTCGCGTTATGAAAATCGCGGTAAATAATGATGTCATAATACCAATTAGAAGAGTGGTCGCAAACCCTTTAATTGGTCCAGTTCCAAAAACAAAAAGAATTAATGCTGTTAGACCTGTTGTAATGTTAGCGTCTAAAATTGATGAGAGAGCATTATTAAATCCATCTGCTATAGCCTTTCTAACTCCCTTGCCCTTTTTCATTTCTTCTCTTATTCTTTCAAAAATTAGGACATTTGCATCAACAGAGATGCCAATTGTTAAAACAATACCGGCAATTCCAGGTAATGTCAAAACTGCTCCCAAACCAGCAAGCACACCAAAAATAAGAACTAGGTTCAATATTAATGCTATATCAGCAAAAATCCCTGATGATCCATAATAAAATATCATCCATATCAAAACTAAAATTAGAGCTATAATAAAAGAATACAATCCACTTTCAATAGCTTCTCTTCCTAGAGATGGACCAACTATTTCTGACTGAATAATTTCTGCAGATGCAGGAAGCTTACCAGCCCTTAAGACATTGGCTAAATCTATTGATTCATTTAGTGAAAAATCCCCAGTAATTTCAGATCGACCTCCTGAAATAGCCCCATTAGAAACTCCTGGAGCAGAATAGACTATATCATCTAAAACAATTGCAATATTTGTAGCTTCTCTAAATGCTTTCCCAGTCATATTTTCCCATGTCCTTGCTCCTTTTGCATTCATTTGCATAGAGACAGCAGGATTTCCAAGAGCATCATATGTCTGTAAAGCATCAACAACTACTCCTCCACTAAGTGGCGGTGAATTCTCCCTATTTGAACGCAAGGCATAGAGTCCCACTGTCTTTGCCTGCTCATCTTCCTTGCCCCATATAAATCGAATATATCTATATTGATTAGGCAAGAGCTTTCTGACTTCAGAATTATCCAGATACCCGATTACTTTTTCTTTGTCTTTAATTGAAAAGTTTGCTATCACTGGTCCTCCTTCAAAACCATAACCTTTAACTAAATCAAGAATAGGACTGGATGAGATAATTGTAGAATCTTGAGCTTCAACATCTGCTAAAAGATCATCAATTGAACTTTCTTTTAAATCTTCCTTTTCTTTATTTTGAACAGATCTGAGATATTCATCTGCCTGGACTAAAAAACCTATTAGTTCAACATTTTTAAATGTTTCCCAAAATTCAAGTTGAGCAGTACTTTGAAGTAAGTTTTTTATTCTTTCTACATCTTTAGCTCCAGGTAATTCAACAAGTATTCTTCCAGAATTTCCTAATCTTTGAATATTAGGTTGAGTTACTCCAAACTTATCAATTCTTTTTCGTAAAACTTCAAATGCAGATACAATTGACTCGTCAACTTTCTCAGCTAAAATAGATTTAACTTGTTCATTCTGCATTTCAAAATTAATTTCATCACTTAAGGTTCTGTTAGCAAAAATAGTTGGTGATGCTAATTTTAAATTATCTGATAATGATTCAAATGCTTCAAAAAAAGATTCAATGTATGGATCATTAGTTTGTTTTTGAAGCTCATCAGCATTCTCTAGGGCTTGATTAAAAGAAGGATCCCTAGAATTTTCAGCAAGACCTTTTAAAATATCTCTGACAGATATTTGAAGAATCACATTAATACCTCCCTCAAGATCCAAGCCTCTATTCAATTCTTTTGTTTTAGCATCATCATATGATGTAAAAAANGATATTGGAATTTGTCCTATAGAATCAAGGTAATTAATTTTTGTAATTTCTCTTAACTGAATGTAATCAGTATTTTCCTCTGAAATTAAATTGGTAGCATATTCTGTAGCTTTGTCCTCTTGGTAAGAGGATATAAAAGTAAATGAGAGTTGATAAATACTAACAAAACAAAAAAGAATCGCNAATGTTCTAATCAAAGAATTGTTCTGCATTTTATTTATTTATATAAATTAGGCCAGCAAATATAAAGTTTAAGAAAGTATTTAACAACTTATACAAAATATATTAAAACAAATNAAGTAACTAATTATATGTCCTTAAGATCTTCATTCATACTTCGGACTGAAGCTGAACTATTTTCAAACTTTTTAATCTCGTCAGAATTAAGTTCTAAATCNAAAATACTTTCAACACCATTTTTCCCAATAATACANGGAACNCCCATACAAATATCTTTTTGTTTATACTCNCCTTCAAGTAAAACTGAACAAGGTATAAGNAAACGTCGATCATTTAAAATACTATCAACGAGATAAGAAACAGAAGCGCCAGGAGCATACCAGGCTGAAGTTCCAAGNAGTTTAGTTAATGTTGCGCCACCAACCATTGTGTCAGATGAAGTTTTATTTAGTTCTTTTTCAGAGAGAAAATTTGAAACTGGAATACCATTGTAAGTAGCTAGCCTTATTAATGGAATCATGGTAGTATCTCCATGACCACCAATTACCATTCCTTCAATTTGGTTAGCNGGTTTATTTAATGCNATTGATAAATATGTCTTGAATCTTGAGCTATCCAGGGCGCCTCCCATTCCTATAACTTTATTTTTAGAAAGATTTGAAANTTTTAGAGCTAAATAAGTCATCGTGTCCATTGGATTTGAAACCATGATAATAATTGCATTAGGAGAATTTGATAAGACACNTTTTATTACTGATTTAACAATTCCAGCATTAATNCCTATAAGTTCCTCTCTTGTCATGCCAGGTTTTCTTGGAATACCAGATGTAATGACTACTACATCACTATTTGAAGTAGCTTTATAATCATTTGTTACTCCCAAAATTCTAGAATTAAATCCCAATGTAGTGGATGTTTGCATCAAATCTAGTGCTTTCCCTTCTGCAAGACCTTTTTTAATATCAAGAAGAACAATATCGCTAGCGATAGACTTGATAGCAATATATTCAACACATGAACTACCAACATTACCAGCCCCAATAACTGTTACTTTCATCTAGTTTATTTATTTAAACAAATCTATAAAGAATTTTGAACTTTAGAGTATTTAAAAATTATGCGTCAATATTAGCATAAATTGCATTTTTCTCAATGAAATCTCTTCTAAGCGGAACTTCATCACCCATAAGCATTGAAAAAATATCATCAGCCTCACCTAATGAGTTAATATCTATTCTTTTTAGAGTTCTTTTATCTGGGTTCATTGTTGTCTCCCATAATTGATCAGCATTCATTTCACCTAATCCCTTATATCTTTGAATATTAGAACCAGTACCATTTTCTTTCATCAATTTATCTCTTTCTTCATCTGACCAAGCATAATCTTTTTTATTTCCTTTTTTAACAAGATATAGTGGGGGTGTTGCAATATAAACATAGCCAGAATCTATTAATTCTCTCATGTAACGGAAGAAAAATGTTAATATAAGTGTTGAAATATGACTTCCATCAATATCAGCATCGCACATAATAACTATCTTATGATATCTTAACTTTTCTAAATTTAAAGCTCTGCTATCTTCTTCTGTACCAATAGAAACTCCCAATGCTGTATATATATTTCTAATCTCTTCATTCTCAAAAACCTTATGTTGCATCGCTTTTTCAACATTAAGTATTTTTCCTCTCAAAGGGAGAATTGCTTGAAACTTAGGATCTCTTCCCTGCTTTGCAGTTCCTCCTGCCGAATCCCCCTCAACAAGAAAAACCTCGCATAATTGAGGATCTTGCTCAGAACAATCAGCTAATTTACCAGGTAAACCGCCTCCACTCATTACTGTTTTCCTTTGAACCATCTCCCTAGCCTTTCTTGCTGCATGTCTTGCTTGCGCAGCAAGTATTACTTTCTGAACAATAACTTTAGCATCATTAGGGTGCTCTTCTAAATAATTTTCTAACATTTGAGANACTGATTGGGAAACTGCAGAAGTAACTTCCCTATTTCCTAATTTAGTTTTAGTTTGCCCTTCAAATTGAGGTTCATTTACTTTAACAGAAACAATTGCTGTAAGACCTTCTCTAAAATCATCTCCTGAAATCTCAAATTTAAGTTTATCAAGTAAACCTGAAGCATCTGCATATTTTTTTAAGGTTGNAGTTAATCCCCGTCTAAATCCAGAAAGATGAGTCCCTCCCTCATGTGTATTAATATTATTCACGTAAGAATGAAGGTTTTCATTAAAAGAAGTATTATAAACCATAGCGACTTCAACAGGAATTTCATTTTTATTAACTTCCATGTATATTACGTCAGCTATAATTGGTTCTCTGTTCCTATCAAGGAATCTTACAAATTCTTTTAAACCTTCCTCTGAATAAAATTTCTCACTTACGTATTCATCATTTGAATTTTTATTTCNCTTATCAATAAGTGTTATGGTTATACCCTTATTTAAATAAGACAACTCTCGCATTCTTTGTGCTAAAGTTTCGTAGATATATTCTCTGCTCTGTTTAAAAATTTCATGATCTGGTTTGAAGGTTACAACCGTTCCTGTTTTATCTGATTTACCAATAGATGAAACAGGGNNTTCAGGAACACCTCTTTGATATTTTTGCTCCCATATTTTTCCATCTCTGTATACGGTTGCAGTTANAGACTCAGAAAGAGCATTTACGCAAGAAACNCCAACCCCATGAAGACCTCCAGAAACNTTATAAGAATCTTTATCAAACTTACCTCCTGCTCCAATCTTAGTCATTACAACCTCAAGGGCTGAAACACCTTCTTTCTTGTGCATACCTACCGGAATGCCTCTTCCGTCATCTTCGGTGGTTACAGAATTATCNTCGTTAATTGTAACAGTTATATTATTACAAAAACCAACAAGAGCCTCGTCAATTGAATTATCAACAACCTCATTAACTAAATGATGGAGACCTCTCATCCCTACATCGCCGATATACATAGATGGTCGCATGCGGACATGTTCCATTCCCTCTAGTGCCTGAATATTATCTGCAGAATATTTTGAATCAGTTATATTTTTTGCCATAAAATTTTTTGTGATTTTATACTTTATTTGCTCTATACAAATATAATCAATCAATTGCTCTTAAAGCCCTAAAAACATTGAAGACAAGATTAAGTTATCAACAGAAAATGTGAAGAAAAAATTGAAGAATTTATTAGAATNAATTTTTACTCATATGAGTCTTCATGAACATTTAGAATTGCTCTTCCGCTAGGTTCATTTTTGTCCTTAAAACTTTCATCCCATTCCAAAGCTTTTGGAGAACTACATGCAATAGATGGTAAAGATGGAACAGTTAATGCAGCTGAATCACTCGAGAAATGACTTTCAAAAATAGACCTATAAAAATATTCTTCTTTTGTTTTTGGTGTTTGTAAAGGAAATCTCGAAGAAGATTTGTTCATTTCTTGATCAGATACTTTTTGATTAACTAATTCTTTTAGCTGATTTATCCAGCTATATCCTACGCCGTCTGAAAATTGTTCCTTTTGTCTCCAGACAATTTCTTTAGGTAAATATTTTTCAAAAGCTTTTCTCAGCACCCACTTTTCCATTCGATTTGAATTTATCATTTTATCATTAGGGTTTAACCTCATTGCAACATCAAGAAATTCTTTATCTAAAAAAGGAACTCTGCCTTCTATTCCCCATGCTGCAAGCGATTTGTTAGCTCTTAGACAGTCATACAAGTGCAAACTAGATAGCTTTCTAACTGTTTCTTGATGAAATTCATTTTCTGATGGTGCTTTATGAAAATATAAATATCCTCCAAATATTTCATCAGCTCCTTCTCCTGAAAGAACCATTTTTATTCCCAAAGACTTAATAGCCCTTGCCATTAGGAACATTGGCGTAGAAGCTCTTACAGTAGTTACATCATATGTTTCAAGATGATAAATCACATCATACAATGCGTCAAGACCTTCTTGAATTGTAAATATTATTTCATGATGAATTGTCCCTATATGATCTGCAACTTTTCTTGAAGCCAAAAGATCAGGAGAACCCTCTAGTCCAACAGAAAAAGAATGTAATTGAGGCCACCATGCAGCCTGTTTGTCATTACTTTCTATTCTTTTTGGGGCAAATTTTTTTGCTAGTGCAGATGTTATAGATGAGTCTAAACCTCCTGAAAGAAGAACTCCGTATGGAACATCACTCATTAATTGGCGATGAACTGCACTAGCAAGAGCGTCATGTAATTCAGTTATTGAAGTCTTATTTTTCTTAACATTTTGAAAATCAATCCAATCTCTTTTATACCATTTTACAGGTTTTGGATTTGAACTATGCCAATAATGACCTGGAGGAAATGATTCTATTTTTTTACATATTCCTTCAAGTGCTTTTAATTCTGAAGCGACATATAAAGTTTCATTAGAGTCCCAACCAATGTAAAGTGGTATAATTCCAATATGATCTCTAGCAATAAAAAATTCATTTTTCTTATTATCATAGATTGCAAAACCAAAAATTCCATTTAATTCATCCAAAAAATTAACTCCTTTGCGTTGATATAAAGCAAGGATTATCTCACAATCTGAACTAGTTAAAAAATCATAATTATTTTTAAATTGCTTTCTCAATTCAAGATGATTATAAATCTCACCATTTGCAGCAAGAACTAGTTCGCCTTCACTACCATACAAAGGCTGTTTCCCTGAAGTAGGATCAACAATTGCTAAACGTTCGTGTGCTAAAATGGCATTTTTAGATGTATATATACCATTCCAGTCTGGTCCACGGTGACGCAATTTCTTAGACATCTCGAGAACAAGNGGTCTTTGAGAGTTTAAATCTCTNTTGAAATCAAAAACACATGCAATGCCACACATAGATTTAATNTATTGTGCAAATATATTTTATATATTTTTTTTTTAAAAAGAATATTCANTTTTAATTTAGATTTTAAATTAAAAATTAAAAATTAATTGAAAATTCATTTTATCTATGGAGAAAATTATGCTTTTGTTTAATAAGTAAACTTCTGAAAAATGAAATTACTTACCAAACCTAGTGCTATATACTATTTTACCATTTAAAATAGTAGCAACAACTCGTGTTGAGGGGATTCTATGAGTTTCAATCTCCATAATATCCCTATCAAGTATCACAAAATCAGCATACTTCCCAGGAGAAATACTACCTTTAAGACTGTCTTCAAAGTTAGCATAAGCGCCCCAGATTGTCATTCCTAAAAGTGCTTCACGTCTACTCAATGCGTTTTCATATTGATAGCCGCCAGCCGGATATTGCTTTAAATCTTTTCTTGATACTGCAGCGTAAAATGTATTTATTGGATTAACCTCTTCAACAGGAAAGTCAGTGCCGAGTGCTAATCGACCTGACCAATCCAAAAGGTCCTTATAAGCATAAGCCCCTTTTATACGAGATTTCCCAAGTCTTTCTTCTGCCCAATACATATCGCTAGTAGCATGTAATGGTTGCACAGAAGGAATTATTTTTTCATTGAATTTTGAAAAATCCTCATTAGATATAACCTGAGCATGTTCGATTCTCCATCTGGGATCAGATTTATCTGAAAGGATATCATTATATATTTTCAACACTTCTGAGTTGGCATAATCCCCTATTGCATGAGTATTCATTTGAAAGTCATGAGCTAAAGCTTTAATTGCAAGTTTTTCGATAGAATCTATTGATATAATAATGGATCCATAATGATTGTTTTTATCACTATAAGAATCTTTTAGAGCAGCACCTCTTGACCCTAAGGCGCCATCAGCATAAACTTTAATCGAACTAACATTCAAACGATCATTTTTAATAGACCCGTTTTTAAAGAAATATTCAAGTGATTTTTTTTCGTTGGCAACCATCGCATAAACTCTCAAATCAAAAAGATTATTTTTCTGCAAACTATCAATCAATAAAATATCTGATTTTAATAATCCTGCCTCATCAACAGTTGTAATTCCATTTTCAAAGCAAATTTTTTCTGCAGTTTTTAAAGCTTTAATTTTTTCGCTCTCAGTGTATCTTGGAATTATCTCTTCAATTAACTCCATTGGCTTATCAATTATCAAACCTGTTAATTTCCCGTTTGAGCTTACTATTTCGCCTCCATTAGCTTTTGTTTTTAATGAAATTCCAGCCATATCAAGTGCTTTTTGGTTAACTAACATAGCGTGACCATCTATTCGAGATAAAACAACAGGTATATTAGGAAATAAAATATCTAAACTGTCTTTAGTGGGAAGATCTTTTTTATACCAATCATTTTGATCCCAACCTGCACCTCTTAGAACTGAGAGATTTTTATTTAAAGAATAATCTTTTAGTTTAAAAACAATCTCCTCAAAACTTTTTGTCCCTTTTAAATCAACTTCAAATTGTTTTAACCCAAGACTCAAAAGATGACAATGAGAATCAATAAAACCAGGAAAAACAGGNAGTCCCCTTGCATTGACAACACTGACAGATTTATACTTTTCAATTAGCTCCTCACCTCCAACCTCTATAAACTTTCCTTCATCTACTACAAAAGATGTAATGTTATTATAATTATCATCTGAAGTGTAAACTTTAGCGTTGTGAACTAATAAATCAACTTTTTTCTCACATGCTAAAGAAAAAATGATAGTAAATAATAATATTATTGTCCTTCTCATTAGAATAAAATAGATGACGAATTTAATTTAAAATATTTAAAAAAATTTTATGAAAGATAACAAATGTAAAAAAACCATTTTTAAAAAATTATATCAAACTTATATCGAAGGCCTAAAAGAAAATTATTATTATAATCTTGATAGAATGCCCACCTAGAATAATTATTTCCAAAATTGTTTTTAAATTCAAAGAAAAAAGCCCAATTTGATTTCGTTTGATAAAGCAATCTAGATGAAAAATAAAGAAAAGCATCTAGGGATTTAATTTCTGGTTTTGAATCAAAAAATTCTGCATTTAAGAAAACTGGATGATAGGCACTGTCTCTTCTGCCAATATATCTACCATTTGTTTGAAGATATATTTTATTAAAAAATCTAAAATTAGCTTCAAAGTCAATTTCTATAGATGGTAAGTTCCAAGCTGATATTTCATTAAATGATTCAGGATTAACATACTTTGTGTTTATTGAAAATTTGTTATGCTCATTAAACCTCATTAAAAAACCAGTTTCTAAACCTAACTGATCTAGTCTATCGTAAACAACTTCGTAAGAAGTTGCCATGTTATATGAAAGGTTATTATTAGAAACAACATAGGGTAATCTCTTAAACAAAGGATAACTTTCAGACCTAGAGTAAATCGCTGCTAGAAAAAATTCCAAGCCTGAGTTAAAAGAGTTCTTTACACCTAACCTGCCTTTATAGGGAATATTTGTTGGCCGCAGTTTTAAAGATGGAAAAATATAGGGATTTATTCTTGAAAATGTAGTGAAGCTGTTAAGATTAAAATCTCCATCAAATTCTAGAAAAGTTGATAAACTAGAGTATGATGGTTTGTATAAAAATTTAACCTTTGGAAAAAAATAAATGTTTGTTTTTTCAATTGAATCACCAAGTAAATAAAAAACTTTTGTCCCAAATTTAAAATTCGTTTTTGCTCCAAGATTAACAATTTGAAAATCTAAGTTTAATAAACTGGTTTGATTAGAAAGAGGAACATTTTGCCTAAAAGAACTAACAAAATTTGTGTTAACATAACTCAAATTTGGCTTTAATTCCAAATAGAAATCAAAAACTGGCAATCTAATCTCAGAATCAAAATTTATTAACTGTTCTGTATTATCAAAATAATCAATTGTAAGAACTGTATTAAAACGGATTTTTTTAACAATGCTATTGAACCATTCCCAATTTGAATTGATTTTCAAATAATTTAGATTTTGTTCTGGATCAATCAAAGAAGGTCTAAAGCTTGGTATATTTGTCCAGTCATAATCTGAATAAAGTCCGTAAAAATTTATATGCCTTCTATCAAATTTAAATGAGGATTCCACTCTGTAATTATTGGTCTTAAACAAATGCAAAAAAGAAGCTGCCAAATAATTTTGTTGGCTTCTTAATATTTTATTTTCTTGATTACCCAGGGAAGAGAAAATAAAATCAACCCCCATAGATTGATTCCGATCAATTGAGATCATGGAAGCAAAATCAATCAAAGCCTGAGATTGATTTCCATATCCCCAGGAAAAATAACTATTATAAAGAAAAGAAGATTCTTGCTTTTGAAGTTTTAAGGGACTTGCTTTATTTGGAATGAAAGTTGATACAACTGGAACTGAAATATGATCATATTTTATATAAAACTTCTCCTCTAATAAAGAATCAGATATTATTGGATTTGATCTTATCTTAAAAATATTGCTTATAATTGGCTTATTTGACTTAACAATTGTTATCTCCTGGGTCTCTATATCATCTTTTTCTTCTACCTGAAGGTAAATACCGTAATGAAATGAAATGAAAAGTATAGTCAAAGAAATATTTAATCTAATTTTTCTCATCAACATCATTTTTCTTGTTTTGATTTTTTTCTATCATCAATAAATATTTTTTAGCTTCAGAATTAATTTTAGGAAACTGAACAAAATTGTCTAACAATGACTTCAATATATAAGTTGCTTGAAAAATATCATTTTGCATATAAAAATTTTTAGCCATTAAAAAAAGGCTTTTTGCGGCCCAAAAAGGTTGATCATTATATTTTTCAGATATAATTGATATTATTTCATTAGATTCCTTGTAAGCCTTGTCTTTATGTTTCCATTGCGCTTTTAAGTAATGGGCTTCCACAGCTAGAGAGTCTATAGGAGACTTTTCTATTTTTAAAAAAATATTTTTAGCACTTAAAGTATCTTTTTTGCCAAGATATGATTTAGCTAAAAAATATTTGGCGTCCCACATTACTTTTGGTTCTAGATTATCATAACTTAATACTATATCTGCCTTAGCTATAGCTTTATCAAATTCAGACAAATTAAAATAGGTTCGCATTAAATTAAACTGGGCATATCTCTTATTCTCTGGAAAAGAGGCTATTTTCTCTAATTTTTCCCATAGCGGAACAGCTTTTTTAAATTTGTTTTCATTAAAAAGTATTTGAGTTGAACGAACTATAGCTCTTTCAGTGTAATCATTAATTGAAAAATCAATAATCTTTAAATAAGATTTTAATGCTAAATCCCATTTTTCTTGAAAAAAATAAATTTCAGCTAAGTAAAAGATTGAAACAACTGAATATCTTCCATTTGGATAGCTTTGTAAATATATATTAATTGCCTTTTCAGCTCTTTTCCTTTCACCTTGCAAAAAATAATTTTCAACTACTTCAAAAGCTGTTCTTTCAAGCTCATTATCACTAAAAGTTTTGAAATTAAAAGTTCTGACCCAAGTAGTGAATTCTGAAATATTATCTAGATCTACTGCTATTTCTTTGAGGGTTTTTAAAGCCTGAAGAGTTATGGGATTATCTTTCAGATCAATTGCCAAATTTCGTAAGAGAGAATCAGAAGCTTCAATTTTCCCCATATTATAGAGAGCTAAACCCTTATTTAATTTTGTTCTTGCAAAAAGCTTACTGTTTTTATGATTATTTATTAGCCTATCATAATTCTTAATTGCTAGGTCATAAGATCCTATTGATGAAAAATAATTACCTAATTCATATAAAGAGTCATCAACCAAATAAGAACTTGATTTTATAGAAATAAGATTTATAAGAGTTTCGTTCTTCTCTTTATCCCTGTCTAAATACCCATAACTCATTGCTTTTTGAAATAAGGCATATTCGGAGTTGTCAGGACTAACTGAAATTGATTTATCGTAATAATTAATAGCTGGTAAATAATCACTTAAAAGAAAGTATGCGTCTCCAATTCTTAAATAGGTATCATTAATTACTTTTTTGGGAATAAGTTGCTTTTTATTTAAAATTTTCTGAAAATTTAAAATAGCCTCTTCATATCTTTCTAATTTGAAGAGTGAATATGCTAAATGATAATTAAGCAATAAAGACTCTTCAAAAAAAGCGCCTATNNTAAACTTTTTAAATTTTAGNAAACTTTCAATAGCACTACTAAACTCNTTTAACTCATATGCTGATTGAGCTTTCCAAAANTGACTTTGAACAAANATTCCATTATCGTTGGGATAATTAATAGATTTACTAAAAAACTNNTAAGCCTNTTCATANGAACCTGAATTAAAAAATTTAATTCCATTTAAAAAAGTTACTTTTTGAAGTAATCCTTCATCCCTAAATGATCCAGAATTTAAAATATCTAAAGCACTATCATAATTTCCTGATTTTGTATAAGAGTCTATTAGTAATTTTGTTATTTCTTCCTCTTCTGTACTTTGAGGGTATTTTGAAAGATAGTATTTTAAAACATCAGGCACTTTTTCATATGGATTACCAATTTCATAACTAAGACGAGCATAATTAAGTAATGAGTTTTTTGAAATTTGAGGGTTATAATCAATTTCAAAAGCGCTCTTGTATGCGTTTAAAGAAGCAAGCTTTTGACCATTTTTAAGATAACATTCAGCTAGATAGAAATAGGCATTTTGTGAAAGCTCATCTTTATCTCCAATAATTTTATTAAAGTTTTCAATTGCGTTTGAATAGTCCTGAGAACTGTAATAAGCATAACCTAACTGATAATAATCCATATTTGTCCAATTATCACTTTCTNCATTATAATTTTGAAGATATTTTATNGACTCTTGATATTTTCCTAGATTAAAATAGCTTTCGCCAACTATCTTTGAAATCTGGGAAAAGAGATTTCTNTCTGTTTTTTTTAACTCTTCTAGACCTAACTCAACTGCTTTTTGAAATCGACCAAGCTTAAAATTCATTTCAACTTGAAAATATGACAAATCTTCCTGCTGATTTCTTTTTGTAACTCTTGTAAAAGAATCTGAAGCACTTTCATAATCTTCTAATTGATATGAAATATGACCAAGATAATAATGAGCGTCAGATTCATATTTGGGATCATTTTTTACATTTTCAAATAACTCTTTTGCTTCACTGTATTTTTTTTTAAGGAAGAAGGTATAACCTTTATTAAAATAATACTTTGGTAATGATTGCAAAGAAATTTTTGATCGATCAGCTTTTAAAAACCACTTGTATGCATAGGAATACTTTTCGTTTTCAAAATAATAGTTGGCTACATCAAAATAGATTGTTTTATAAAAACGACTTTCAGGGTATAAATATTGAAAATTTTCAATCATTTTTTCTGCAGAAATTTCATTTAATCTTAGGGAGGAAGAAATTTTATAAAAATTAATTCTCTCTATTTGATTAGAATTCATTTTTGTATTATCAATAGTTGCTAGAGATTGACTTACATTGGGATAAAGGCCTTGATAATATATTCCAAGGAATCTCTCCTCTAGTATTTGAGTTGGATCTATTTGAGAAATCGACTTACTAAAAGATATTAATAAAAAGAAGTGAAATATAAGATGATTCCTATTAAAAAAACTTAAAAACATTTATAGCAAATTTAAACAGAATAGTAGTTATATTTAAAACGTTTATAATCTAGCTTAAGTATATTTATTAACAAATTTTAGATAGCTTATCAAAAGACTTTAAATTTGAAATAATGGAACTTTAAAGATCTATGTCAAAATTTATTTTATCCTTTAGTGATGCTGATATAATTCAGAATCGTAAAATCATATTGTCCAAGGTTTCAATTGATATTTTACCAGGAGAATTCGTTTTTCTAATTGGAAGAACTGGAACAGGAAAAAGCAGTCTAATAAAAACTATTTATGGAGACCTTGAGCTTAAAGAAGGATTNGGANATGTTGTTGGTTTTGATCTGACTAGAATAAAAAATAAAGATATTTCTATGTTAAGAAAAAGCATAGGTGTAGTTTTTCAAGATTTCAAATTACTGCCTGACAGAAATATATATAAAAACTTACAATTTGTTTTAAGGGCNACAGGTTGGAAAAATTCTAAAGAAATTGATTCAAGGATTGAAAAGGTTATAGAAATGGTTGGAATAAAAATTAANACAAATAAATTTCCATCTGAACTTTCAGGTGGNGAGCAACAAAGAATAGCAATAGCGAGGGCATTACTAAATAAACCTAACCTAATAATTGCAGATGAGCCCACTGGAAATCTAGACCCACAAACCAGTCAAGAAATTATGCGTCTTTTTAAATCCCTTCACAAACAAGGAATAACTATACTAATGGCTACTCATGACTACAATATGATAGTCAAATTCCCAGGTAGAATTTTTAAATGTGAAGATGGAAAAGTTTTTGAAGTAGTNACAAAAAAATGATNTTTCTAAAATATATCATTAAAAAAATAAAATAAATATTTAACCTATTTTATTAAATTTGCAGTCCTTTACAAAAGGTAAGATCATTGAAATCATGGGGTCGACTGGTTTTGACAGCAGGTGTACATGTNTAAGTAAGCAAGTCGAGTATTGAAATATAACTCGTAAATCA
Source organism: Flavobacteriaceae bacterium (assembly GCA_002702405.1). The sequence continues at coordinate 24,198 of NZZH01000057.1, forward strand.
CATATTTCAAATTTAAATGGCGAAAATAAATACGCTCTAGCTGCATAAGACTGAATTATAGTAAGTCTTTGCTAAGTCTTGGCAAGGCCAAGAAGCAAGATGTCTCGCGATCGCCCTTGTTGATGGCAATCGATTTAGAGGCACCATAAAAATCAACATCGAAATACGTTTTCATCGTTCGTATTTTCCAATTTTTGATGATAAGAGAATCTAGGGTAGTTTTCAATCACTGATTCTTCGAAAACTAAATGAAAACTATACTTGTAGAAAGCTTTTATATGGCTTGTTTGGACGCGGGTTCGATTCCCGCCGACTCCACAAATTATTTTTACCTTTACTTTTATTTTTAAATAGGTTAAATGGAAGTCTTTAACTCTAAATACCCTTCAACAGAAGATCTTAGATCTTTAGCAAGTAATAAAATACCCAAATTTGCTTTTGAATATCTAGATGGTGGTTGTAACGAAGATGTTAATATTACAAGAAANACATCTGATATTAGANAGATTGAATTAATCCCAAACTATATTAGAAAATCTTTTACTCCNAATCTTAAAACTAAACTATTTGATAAAGTCTATGATGTCCCTTTTGGCGTAGCTCCTATTGGTTTACAAGGGCTAATATGGCCAAACTCACCAAATATAATTGCGGAAGCTTCAAAAAAATATAATTTCCCATTCATTTTAAGCACTGTTTCTACTAGTGATATTGAAACAATAGCAAAAATTACTGACGGCGAAGCATGGTTTCAGCTATATTACCCATCAAATAAAACGATAAGAAATGATATTCTTGAAAGAGCAAAGAACTCTGGTTGTCAAGTTTTAGTACTACTATGTGATGTTCCAACATTTGGTTATCGGCCAAAAGATATTAAAAATGGACTTGCAATGCCGCCAAAAATGTCTTTAAAAAATATGCTCCAAATTTTAAAATGTCCTGAATGGGCATTCAAAAGCTTATTAAATGGAAAACCTAATTTTGAAACTCTCAAGACCTACATGAGAGGAAAAATGAATCTTAGACAGTTAGGGAAATTTATGAATGATACATTTGATGGAAGATTAGATGAAGAGAAAATTAAACCAATAAGAGATATTTGGAAGGGAAAAATTGTATTAAAAGGAATTGCTAGTGAAATTGATATTGAAAAATCTATTTCTCTTGGAGTAGATGGAATTATTGTTTCTAATCATGGGGGTCGCCAACTAGATGCTGGTTCATCCACAATTAACTCAATGATCTCTTTGGTGAAAAAATATGAAAAAAGGACAACAATAATGATCGATAGCGGATTAAGATCTGGAGTAGATGTTGCAAGAGTGATGGCTTCAGGTGCTAAGTTTTGTTTTCTAGGCAGAACTTTTATGTATGGTGTTGGAGCTCTTGGAAATAATGGGGCATTACATACTTTTGAAATGCTAAAAAAACAATTAAATCAAGTAATGATTCAAATTGGATGTGAGAAAACTTCTGAATTGATAAATTTTATAAATTCTAAAAAATAGTATATAAAAGTTTATAAGATCTTAATCATAAGTTTAGGAGCTTAAACACTTTTATTATATTTTTACTGATAAACTAAGTTTCTAATTTAGAAATGACTAAAACTATTATTTCATATAATTCTTAGTATATTTAAATAAAAAATGGCAACATACGAATGTACTTCATGTGGTATGGCAGTCAACGCTAGTTGTGCTAATTGTAATACACCTCTTGTAGATGATAGCCTCACACTTGAAGACGGAAATAAAGTTCAAATATCTCTTTGCCCTGATTGTAGTGGTAAAATTAAGTCTCCTATGTGCTGTGGGGTAGATATGAATTGTCGTTTATAGAATTCATATAAACTAATTTGACTCTACTGTCCCCTCCCAATCGGGATCTGCGACTCCTATCCACTGATTTGATTTTTGATCTAATTGTATACCAAATACTCTTCCAAACATTGCAGGATATTTAACAAATCGGTATGGATAGTCATTTTCAATTAAATATTCCTCTAATTCCTCATCCCATTTTATTCCAGAATGATTTTCTAGCAAAAGAGTATCCTTATCTGGATATAATCTTGGTTTTGATACTGCTTCATTTAAATTAAAAGAATTTGAAAAAAATCTAGAAATAACTTGAGTAATAGCTGTAACTATTCTACTACCACCAGCAGCTCCAAGAGCGAGAATAACATCATCTTGTTTTGAAATAAATGTTGGGGATATGTGTGAATTAGCTCTGTCTCCTGGCTTGTAGTCTCCAAGATATCCGCCTAAAGTTACTGCGTATAGAAAACCTAAATTTTTACTAGCAACTTTCGAGCCCATGAGAGGTCCAATCGTTTGAGTTAATGAAACAACATTCCCATCTCTGTCAGCTGATGTAAGATGCGCCGTATGACCAACCTTCTCATTCCATGAAATCGGTTCATTGATCGATAATTTATCTACTATTTTTCTTTTCTGAAGTATATCATTTGCCCATTCTTTAGACTTTTCTTTTGATATAATCATCTTTAAAGAATCAGGATTGCTTTGTTTATTTCTATACTTGTATGCTAAATCAGTGGTCTTTCCAATGTAATAAGCCCATTCTTTCTCAGAGTTTTCATTGAAATTAAGGGCATCAATTATTTGAAGTATTTGAATAGTAATAGCTCCATAGGATGGCAAAAACAGAGAGTGTATGTCTAAACCCTTGAAGGATCCATTTAAAACTTTAGCATCAAGAGCTTTGTAGTTTTTAAGATCCTCAAGTGTTAGTAAACCTCCATTAATTTTCATGTCCTCTACAATCGCATCAGCAGTTTCTCCTTCATAAAANCCTTGATGNCCATTTTCTTTTATCCTTTTCAGGGTCTCNCCAAGATCTTTCTGAATAAAAATATCTCCCGCTTCATAAGAAGANCCATCTGNTTTTAANAAATAGGTTGAAGTNGCATCAAACTCTATTATTTTNTCTTTTTCNANACTTTGTCTAAAAGCCTCTCCNGGNAACATTTTATAACCCTCTGTAGCATATCTTATGGAAGGTTCCATGACTTGNGAAAGAGTAAGACTTCCTTGGTCTTTATGAAGTTTTAAAAGACCTGCAACAACTCCAGGAATCCCTATTGTTTTGTATCCATATCTACTTCCTTGGTCTGATGGCTTATAATTCATGGGCACTTCGGTTGACGCATCAATACCTTTTATTCCTTCTGATGATTTATAAATGACTTGAAGACGCCCACCTATTCCACTCATACTAGGCTCAACAACCGCAAGAGTAAAAGCAGCAGCAACTGCAGCATCAAAAGCATTGCCATTTTGAGTAAACATTTCTTTACCAGCAATTGATGCTAATGGATGAGGAGTAGAAATAACATCATTTTTTTCTTTGATCTGTATACTATTACAAGAAATAGCGATCATCAATAAAGCAATAGTCATTTGATTGAGATATTGGGTAATCTTTCGCATTTATTTAATAATTTTATGTTGTTCTTTAGTTCTGTAAATCTAAGATAAGTTTTTAGGAGCAGCTATTGAAATTAATATAATTGAAAAAATGGATTTTGATATTTATAATTTTTTTATTCAAAAAGGTTTTTCTGATTCCTCTGCAGCACTAATTAATTTAGGACTCCTTTTATTGATTGTGATTTTTTTGACATTAATTGTGTCATTTGTTTCTAGACTTATAATTAAAGGACTTTTCCGTCAACTTGCAAAACGAACTAAATCAAAGTTTGATGATTTTTTAATCAGGAATAAAGTACCCACATCACTTGCTTATTTCCCCCCACTATTTTTTTTGATATGGATTTTTCCAAAAGCCCTAGCCAGATTTCCATCAGCAGATAATTTGCTGATAATTTTAGATGTTCTTGTTGCACTTCTTACAATAATTATTATTCGCAAGTTCTTTAGTACATTAAAAGATTACCTAAAAACACTCAAAAATTTTAAAGACAAACCAATAGATAGTTACATTCAAGTAATAATGATATTTGTATGGAGTGTAGGTATAATTGTTATACTCTCACTTGCCTCTGGACAAGGCATAAGTACTTTTTTGACAACCATAGGTGCTATGTCAGCAATTATTTTGCTGATTTTTAAAGACAGTATACTCGGTTTTGTAACAAGTATTCAAATTACAATAAATGATACTGTTAGAATTGGAGACTGGATAACTATGAAAAGCAGTAATGCAGATGGTGACGTTATTGAAATTAATTTGTCTACGGTCAAAGTTCAAAATTTTGATAAAACAATTACTACCATTCCAACCTATAAATTAGTTTCTGATTCATTTATCAATTGGCGGGGAATGAATGAATCAGAGGGAAGAAGAATTAAAAGATCTTTATTGATTAAAATATCAAGTATTAAATTTCTTACTGAAAAAGAGTTAAAAACATTTGAAAAAATTCAATTAATATCTGATTTTATTAAAATAAGAAATGGAGAAATAGGAAATGAAAATAAGACGAAAAAAATTGACAAATCAATTCTTTTAAATGGAAGGAATCTAACAAATCTTGGCATATTTAGAAAATATGCTCTTGAATATCTAAAGTCTCATAAAAAAATAAATCAAGACATGACTGTTATGTGTCGTCAATTAAAGCCCACTTCTGAAGGAGTGCCCATAGAAATTTATGCATTTAGTAAAGAAAAAGAATGGGAGGATTATGAAGAAATAACATCTGACATCTTTGATCATTTTCTTTCTTCCCTATCCTATTTTAATCTTGAATGTTTTGAACTTTCAAATAATAAGATAATTCGTTAACACTAATTTTAATCTATTCCTTGACCCATAATATATGGGACACCTAATTCCTTAATTTCATTTTCTAATGATGGCAAAGTCTCTTTACTAAGTTCTTTAACATTCGACTCAACTTTTCCAAGCATTGAACTTGCTATCTCCAAACTTCTTTCATGAAGTTTTGTAGGGCCATAAGTTGTAGTTAATCCTCTACCCGCTACCCTAAGATTTCCTTGCATTGAAGGGGGGTTTCTTTCTCCAATTTCTCTCTTAGCGGAATTACCATCTAAATTCAATTTAATTGATTCTATTCTCTTTTTAATATTATAAATCTTTGAATTTATTGGGCCAGGTTTAATTGAAGAGCGGTTGACTGCAATTTCAATTAAATTCAATTTATTTTCANTCATTCTCAATGCATCACTCACAGCAGAAATTTTATTCTGAAGATTNTTNTATTTTGTTATANAACTCTTATAATCCTCATAAGAAATTCCNTTTAAAATNCCNTCTCTAATAGGCTTTACGTCAAATTCTATTGGCCCATCAAGAAATGANACATTTCCATCTTTTAATAAATGTAGGTTTGCAGAGTATTTNCCNGGTATAGCCATTGGTCCACCAAAGGATCCCCATCCTCGCCTTGATGAACTAGGAGGANCTNACNGGTGAATTACTTGAATATCTTAAATCCCATGCNATCCTAGCACTACCCTTTCTTGCATTCTTGAAAACTTTACGAATCAAATTACCATCNCTATCATGAATTGTGAGTANAATTTGAGCTGATTTTTCATTNTTCTCTTGNTCTAANGCNTCCCAACCAGGAAATGGTACATTTTTTAAAGATTTATTAAGCCCTCTCTCTCTTTTTTGACGAGTAGACTTTTTTGTTTCATATGTTTTTGACAAATGATAAGTAAAAACAGCACCAAATTCAGGATTTTTAGCAAAGTAATAATCAGCCCCAGTATTTCCTATTTTACTTCTAGGAACATACCACTTTGCAGGCCTAGGTTTAAATAAAACTCCCTCTTTTTTAAGATTTAAAGCAGTCATTTCTCGAAGTCCACTGTAATCATCTAAAACATAAAATCCTCTCCCAAAAGATGCAGCTACTAAATCATTTTCTCTTTTTTGAATTACTATATCTCTGAAAGAGATAGTTGGTGTACCAGGAAGTTTTTGCCATTTTTTGCCTCCGTCCAATGAAGTATATACTCCAAATTCAGTGGCTGCAAAAAATAAATCTTTTTTAACATGATCCTGAACAAAACGCCAAACTATTGTCCTATCAGGCAGATTACCACTTATAGGAACCCAGTTTTTCCCCTTGTCCATGCTTTTAAAAATATATGGTTTAAAATCTCCTTCTTTGTGATTATCTAATACAACGTATACAATATTTTCGTCAAAAAGATCTGCTTTAATATCATTAACAAAACTTCTATCAGCAAGTCCAAACTGTTTTACAGATATTTTAGTCCAATTTTTTCCGCCATTTTCTGTAACCTGAATGAATCCATCATCGGTTCCAATATAAATAAGACCCTCTTTTATAGGAGATTCTGATATTGATGTTATTGTATTGTAATCAGACATTGCGCCAACATCCCAAGAATTATCCCAACTTTGAGTCCTTCCCATTATAGGAAGAGTTATACGTTCTTCATTTCTTGTCAAATCACCTGATATTGGAGTCCAATCATCACCTCTATTTTCTGATTTCCATAAACGATAAGATGCAAAATATAATCTAGATGGTTTATGAGGACTAACTAAAATTGGAGCATCCCAGTTAAATCTTTCAAAAGGATCTCCTTCATTTGCTTGGGGCTGAATAAAAACCTGCTCACCACTGGTTAAATCAATTCGATGTAAGCCTCCCCTTTGAGTTTCTGCATAAATAATATCATTGTAAACAGGATCAGTAGCTGATTGATGACCATCTGCCCCTAAAGTCTTGTACCAATGTTTATTTGCGATACCTTCTCTTTCATCAGTAGCAGAAGGTCCTCCAGCTGAACCATTATCTTGAGTTCCGCCAAAAATATGATAAAAAGGTTCAGCATTATTTACAGCGACTTTATAAAATTGAGTTAAAGGAAGATTTTTTAAATAACTCCAATTTTCAGCTAAATCAAAACTCTCATAAATACCTGCATCTGTTCCTATCATCAAATAATTTGGGTCATCATGTTTAAATACTATTTCATGATTATCCGAATGTTTTTGTCTTTCTTTCATGGTTCTGAAGGTTTTTCCTCCATCTTCAGAAACACGAACTCTTACATTCATTAGATAAATTCTATCAAAACTGTGAGGACTTGCATATAATTCCTGATAATAGTGTGGTCCCGTACCTCCAGAAACCTCATCAGACATTTTGGTCCAAGAATTTCCAGCATCATCAGAACGATATAATCCTCCTGTGGTTCTATCTAATTCAATCGCTGCATAAACTACATTTGGTCTCTGTGGAGAAATTGCAAGACCTATCTTACCCATATTAGATTTTGGTAAACCAGTAGAAAGCTTTTCCCAATTTTTACCTCCATCAATTGATTTAAAAATCGCCGTTCCTGGTCCACCTCCCATATAAGCAGCGACAGTCCTGTGACGATCCCAGGTTGCAGCATACATTATTTGTGGATTTGAATGGTTAACAACAATGTCTGTAACTCCAGTCCATTCAGAATTCCCTAAAACCTTTTTCCAGTTTTTCCCTCCATTGTCAGAGTAGTATAAACCTCTTTGTTCTCCTTTTCTCCAAAGCGGACCTTGAGCAGCAACTAATATAATATCTGAATTTTCAGGATGTACGATTATCTTAGAAATATGCTCAGTTTCTTTTAAACCAAAATTCTTCCAGGTTTTTCCACCATCCATACTTTTATATATTCCATCGCCATAACCAACATGACGTCCACCAACATTTTCTCCTGTTCCAACCCAAATTGTATTTGTGTTATTTGGATCAATTGTTATGCATCCAATGGAATACGAAGGTTGATTATCA
>NZZH01000058.1 GCA_002702405.1 Flavobacteriaceae bacterium
TGCTCCTCAAAAGTCCCTGGAACCCGATAAGAAATGTCATCTTTTTTCATGAAGTTCGTGTGTGACTAATTAAAATCTCCAAAGAACCAAATGCAAATATATGAAACATAACTAAAATGTAATTAGTTGAAATCAATATCAATTATGCAATAATTATTAATTTTAACATATGGTAATTGAAATCTGTTGTAGTTCTATTAGTTCAGTAAAGAATGCAATAAATTATGGAGCAAATAGAATTGAGTTATGTCAAGATTTACGTAACGATGGAATAACTCCTTCTAAAAGATTGTTAAATTCTGCGATCAAAATATCAACTAAACCAATTAATGTTCTAATTCGCCCAAGAATAGGTGATTTTTTTTATAACTCAGAAGAGATTAAATTAATAGAATACGAAATCAAACAAATTAAATCGCTTCCTATAAACGGGATTGTTATTGGAATATTAAATAGGGAAAATGATCTTCCAATAAATGTTTTAAAAAAATTAGTTCAAATAATTAAACCATTAGATCTAACTTTCCATAGAGCATTTGATATTGTGAATAATCCAATAAAATCAATGAATACGCTTATTGATATTGGTTTTGACAGAATTCTTACTTCTGGTCAATCGGATACAGCAGAGAAGGGATTAAAGATGCTCTTGGAACTAAAGGAAAAAGCTAATGGGAAAATAAGCATTATGCCTGGAGGAGGTATTAATGAAAATAATTGCCATATTTTTTTAAAAAATGGTTTTAATGAAATTCACCTCTCAGCAAAAAAGAAAAAAAAAGAAAATGAGATTGAGCCAATAGCAGATCCGGAAATAATTAAAAAAGTTGTTTTATTATCACTGAATCATAAATAAACACTTATAATCTATTCTAAAACTTTTTTCAAAGAATCTTGAATTATATTTCTCATAACCTCATATCCTTTTTTATTTGGATGAACTAAGTCATCAGAGGAGGTATATTCAGGAACTTTAAGGCCTCCATTTTTATCAACCATTGAAGAATAGTAATCTACATAAATAATATTATTTTCTCTGCAATAATTCTTAAGCAATTTATTAAGTCTCAAGACTTTTGTAGAAGGACTCAATCCTGGTGACCAAGGAAAATCTATGGCAGGTAAAACTGAACATATTAAAACTTGTATTTCGTTAGCCTTTGAAATTTCGGCCATTGATTGAATATTTTCTGCTATATTTTCCACTTGCATTGGACCTGTATTTCCTGCTATGTCATTAATACCTGCAAGAATAACAACTGCCTTAGGTTTAAGATTAATAACGTCTGGTTTGAATCTTATGAGCATTTGAGGTGTTGTTTGCCCACTAATCCCTCTATTAATGTAAGAATTTGTTAAGAAGAAATCTGGATCAAAATATGACCAACTTTCTGTAATAGAGTTACCCATAAAAACAACTCTAAGTTCATCGCTAGAATTCAATAATTTGTTATTTTGCTCTTTATATCTTGACAGGTTAGCCCAATCATTTAAGGTTCCTCCCCCTTGTATAAATAATTCCTGACCCATTAAATAATTGACAAATAAAAGGGATACAAAAAATATTATTTCTTTTAACTGAAAATGCATATAAATTAAAATAATCTTTTATTAGGAATCATTCATATTAGGTATTCTGATATCTTCTACTAATTTACTAATGCTGGCTGGAGGAGCTTTAGTATATTTTGAAACAATAAATGATACCAAAAAATTCGTTATCATAGCAACTGTTCCAAATCCCTCGGGAGAAATTCCAAACCACCAATCAGATTCATTTCCTCCGCCAAACCAACCAAACTTAAATTTAGTCATATAGAAAAGCATAAGTAAAATACCCACAATCATACCAGAAATAACCCCTTCCCTATTCATTCGTTTATAAAAAATTCCGAGCACAATTGCTGGAAAAAATGATGCTGCTGCTAGTCCAAAGGCTAATGCAACTGTTGCTGCAACAAAACCTGGAGGATTAATTCCAAAATATCCTGCCATTATAACTGCTCCAAAAGCTGATACTCTTGCAGCTATCAATTCATTTTTTTCACTTACCGAAGGGTTTATAATTCTTTTAATTAAATCATGAGAAACAGATGAAGAAATCACAAGAAGTAGACCTGCTGCAGTTGATAATGCTGCAGCTAAAGCGCCAGCAGCCATAATTCCTATGACCCAATTGGGAAGTTGGGCAATCTCAGGATTTGCAAGAGTCATTATATCAGCATCAACGGTTAATTCATTTAATCTTGAATCTGCTACATATTTTACAATTCCGTCTTGATTTTTATCATCAAATTTTATCAAACCAGTACTTTCCCATTTATCAAACCAATCAGGCAGATTGGAATAAATTTGATTATTTATTGTTTGTATAAAATTTGTTCTTGAAAAAACTGCAACGGCAGGTGCTGTTGTATAGAGCACTGCGATGAATAAAAGAGCCCAGCCTGCTGATTTTCTAGCATCACTAACTTTTTTAACAGTGAAAAATCTAACTATAACGTGAGGCAATCCTGCGGTTCCCACCATAAGTGCAGACATTATAAAAAGTAAATCTAAGGTTGACTTTTCTCCTGAAGTGTATTCTGTAAATCCAAGTTCTCTATGTAAACCATCAAGTTTATCTAGTAAATAAATTCCATCTTGTCCTTCTGAACCAAATCCAATTTGAGGAACTACATTTCCTGTCATCATAAATGAAATAAAAATTGCAGGTAACATGTATGCAAAAATTAAAACACAGTACTGGGCTACTTGGGTATAAGTTATACCCTTCATCCCTCCAAGAACAGCATAGAACAGAACAATTGCCATTCCAATATAAACACCTGAATTTATGTCTACTTCAAGGTATCTGGAAAAAACTACTCCAACTCCTCGCATTTGTCCAGCTATATATGTAAAAGAAACTATTAAAGCACAAAAAACTGCGACTGCTCTGGCAATATTTGAATAATATCTATCTCCTATGAAATCAGGAACTGTAAATTTTCCAAATTTTCTTAAATAAGGAGCTAAAAGTAAAGCCAAAAGTACATAACCTCCTGTCCATCCCATTAAATAAACTGAACCGTCATATCCCATAAATGAAATTAGTCCTGCCATAGAAATAAATGATGCAGCTGACATCCAATCTGCGGCAGTAGCCATTCCATTAGCAATAGGGGAAACTCCAGTCCCAGCAACATAAAACTCACTNGTTGAAGAAGCTCTTGACCAAATAGCTATTCCAATATAAATAGAGAAACTAATTCCAACAGCGGTCCATATCCAAAATTGAAGATCCATTAATTTTTCTCTTTAAACTTTTTATCTAATCTATTCATGAGAAAAACATAAACAAAAATTAAAATAACAAAAACATATATAGCACCTTGCTGAGCAAACCAAAAGCCGAGTTTAAAACCTTTTATTTTTATTTGATTTAAAATATCTACAAATAAAATCCCAAATCCAAATGAAACTAAAAACCAGATACTCAATAATATTATGAGATATTTAAGATTTATTTTCCAGTACTTATCCTTAGAAATCATTATTTTATTTTTTTAACTATACTAATCTTGGATTCATCAACCTATACCATAATGGGGGGATCATTGATATAAGCATAGAAGTAGGATAACCAAAAGGCAACTGCGGACTTTCTTTTTTGTTCTCAAGAATTTGATATTTTTTGGAAGTTCTATAATGATGATCGCTGTGTCTTGTTAACTCATAAAGTACAATCCTACCTACAAAATGATTGGAATTCCATGAATGAATAGTCTGAACCTTTTCGTATCTGCCATTAATTTTTTTACGTAACAATCCATAATGCTCAATGTAGTTTATTGTCTCTAATAATAAAAACGAAATAACTGCAACTAATACAGCAATAAATAAAGTAAATATGCCAAAAAAATTGTATAATATTAATAGGTATAATAATTGGAACAAAGTATAAAAAAGCATATCGTTTTTAACTGAGAAAAAGGAAGTATTATTTTGTTTTAAGAGTTTTAACTGAATCCTCCATGCACTGAAATACTGACCAATAACAGAGGTTATCCAAAAAGAGTAAAGACTTTGATTTTTTTTAGCAGTAGCAGGATCTTCTTTAGTTGCAACATTTTTGTGATGACCAAAATTATGTTCTATATAAAAATGCATGTATAATGAAGGNATTAATAATAGCTTTGAAAGAGTCTTTTCTATAGTATTATTTCTGTGCCCTAGTTCATGAGCNACATTTATCCCATTAGAACTCAGAACTATGCCTAAGGAAATTGTTAAACCGATTACCTCATATGTTTCTAATGAATTAAATGATATAATACTAAAACCCCAGGCTAAAACACCAAAAGTTAATGGTAAATTAAAATATAGCATTAGATCAAAAAATTTATTTTTTAATCTACTTTCTTTTTCACTTTCATTAAAATTATCATCATCTCTTTGGTTATTTATAAACAATTCAAGGACAGGAATCATNATATATGCATAGATCACGGCTGAATAAAAAAATAGTCCTTGAAAGTATAATCCTATAATAACAGAGATAGGACCTGTATATGCAAGTAAATACTTTATNTCACGCTTCATAAATAGATATTCTCCNCTATAAATTTATCAAAATTTGGATAAAGTAAAAAATTTAAGACCTAAGTTATGATGATTTATATCTTTAAAAACCTAACNTAAAAATAGCTTATATTTAAAGAAATAAAATTCTAAAAATGAAAAATTATGTTCTATCAATAGATGCTGGGACAACAAGTTCAAGAGCTGTTTTGTTNGATAAATTTGGGAATCAATGTGCAATAGCGCAACATGAATTCAAACAATTCTTCCCAAAAGAAGGATGGGTTGAACATGATCCAATTGAGATATGGGAAACCCAGTTGAAGGCTATAAAAGATGTAATAAAATTAGGAAATATACAAGTAGAAGAAATTGACTCAATAGGAATTACAAATCAAAGGGAAACTACAGTAATATGGGATAAAAAAACTGGAAAACCAATTTTTAATGCTATTGTATGGCAAGATAGGAGAACAGCAAATATATGTGAAAACCTAAAAAAAATTGGCAAGGATAAAATTTTTCAAAACAAGACTGGATTAATTCTTGATGCATATTTTTCTGGAACTAAAATTAAATGGATTCTAGATCTGGATACTAACTTTAGAAAAAAAGCTGAAAATGGTGATATTATTTTTGGAACTATTGATACTTGGCTTATTTGGAATCTTACCTCTGGAAAAGTCCATGTCACTGATACTTCAAATGCAAGTCGGACATTGCTATACAATATTCATGAAAAAAAATGGGATGAAGAATTACTTAAAATATTAGAAGTTCCAAAGGCAATTCTCCCAAATGTTTGTAATTCTTCCGAAATAATTGGAAGAACAAATAAATCTCATCTCGGATATGAAATTCCAATTGGAGGAATAGCTGGAGATCAACAAGCAGCTTTATTTGGNCAAATGTGTNTTAATCCAGGGGATGTTAAAAATACTTATGGGACTGGATGCTTTTGTATTATGAATACNGGGAAAAAGCCAGTGATATCAAAAAATAAAATGCTAACAACAATTGCATGGANCATTAAAAATGAGACTACATATGCTATTGAGGGAAGCGTATTTATTGCAGGAGCNTTAGTTCAGTGGCTGAGAGATCAATTAAATATTGTAAAATCTGCNCCTGAAATTGAGCAATTAGCAAAAACTGTAAANAATAATGGAGGNGTAACATTTATTCCTGCTCTTTCTGGATTAGGTGCTCCNTTTTGGGATCCACATGCAACTGGAGCTATAATGGGTATAACAAGAGGNACTAAAAAAGGTCATATTGCTCGTGCAGCACTTGAATCAATTGCCCTAAGATCAAGAGATATAATTCTAGAGATGGAAAAAGATGCAAATACAAAATTTCATTCTCTAAAAGTAGATGGAGGAGCCAGTAAAAATAATTTACTAATGCAAATACANGCTGATTTANTAAAAACAAAAGTTATAAGNCCAAAAATTACTGAGACAACTGCCCTTGGAGCAGCATTTTTTTCTGGTCTATCNACTGAATTTTGGCCTTCAATTAATTCAATCAATGACATNTGGGAAGAGGATCAATCTTTTGTTCCAAAATTATCTGATTCAAAAAGNAANATCATAAGTATGTGGGAAAAAAGAGTTCTTAAAGTTTTATCATAAANATGGATAGAAATAAGAACATTGATTTTCTTAATTCTTCAAAACTAATTTGGGATGTTATTGTAATAGGTGGAGGAGCAAGTGGNCTTGGNACTGCATTAGATTCAGTAAATAGAGGATATAAAACTTTGTTGATAGAAAAGTATGACTTTTCAAAAGGAACTTCGTCTCGAAGCACAAAGCTAGTTCATGGAGGAGTTCGATATCTACAAAATGGAGATATTTCTCTAGTTATTGAAGCCCTTAGAGAAAGAGGTATTATGAGAAAAAATGCACCCCATTTAGTAAAAGATTTAAGTTTTGTAATTCCATCCTATGATTGGTGGAGTAGCCCCTTTTATGGATTAGGTCTTAAAATTTATGATATGATGGCAGGTAGTTTAGGTCTTGGACCATCAACAATTTTAACTAAGGAAGAAACTCTAGAATTAATACCAAATGTTAGTAAAAAAGATTTACGTGGTGGAATAATATACCATGATGGACAATTTGATGATTCTAGAATGGCAATAAGTCTAGCTCAATCAATCGAAGATCATCATGGGAAAGTTATAAATTATATGGCTGTAACCAATATTTTAAAAAAAAATAATATTGTTGAAGGTGTTGAGATACAAGACACCTTATCTGGTTTAAAATATCTTATTAGATCTAAAGTTGTTATTAATGCTACAGGTGTTTTTTCTGATGAGATTTCAAAAATGGATCAACCAAATAGTAAAAATAAAATTCGNCCAAGCCAAGGAGTTCATATTGTCCTAGAAAAAGAATTTCTTAAAGGAGAACATGCAATAATGATTCCTCAAACCAGTGATGGAAGAGTTTTATTTGCTGTCCCATGGAATAATTATGTAATCCTTGGTACTACTGATATTCCTGTAAATAAAGCCTTATATGAACCCATAGCCAAAAGAGAAGAAATCGATTTTATTATTAAAAATGCATCAAATTATATGTCTAAAAAACCTGAACTTAAAGATATTAAAAGTGTTTTTGCTGGCTTACGTCCATTAGCAGCTGATAAAAGTAACTCAACAGAAACAAAAGAAGTCTCAAGACATCATAAAGTAACTGTGAGCACAAGTGGATTAATAAGCATACTTGGAGGAAAATGGACAACTTACAGAAAAATTGGTGAAGACGCTATAAATACAGCGATTCATGTTGGAGGTCTTGATGAAAAAAAATCTAATACTCAAGATCTTCATATACATGGTTATGATAATAATGTTGATTGGAATGATGATATGCATGTTTATGGATCAGACATGGACAAAATTATAGCACTAGATCCTAAAAATGCATATAAGTCTTTATCTGAAAAATTTTTCGTGACAAGAAATCAAATTATTTGGGCAGTTAAAAATGAAATGGCAATAACTCTTGAGGATGTGTTGGCAAGAAGAATTCGATGCCTATTTCTTGATTCAAGTGAAACGGAGAAAATTTCACCAATCGTTGCTGAAATTATGGCGGAAAATTTAAAAAAAGATAAAGAATGGATTAAGTTACAAATAACTAAATTTGAAAAAACACTAAAAAATTATAAGATATGATATCAAGTATATATATAGCAGAATTTATTGGGACTACTTTATTATTATTTTTAGGTACGGGAGTAGTTGCAAATGTTAATTTAAAAAAAACAAATGCTGAAAAACAAAATCCATGGGTTTTAATTACTATTGCTTGGGGCTTTTCAGTTTTTGTTGGTGTTTTTGTNGCAGGTCAATTCAGTGGTGGTCACTTGAATCCTGCTGTTACAATTGGTCTAGCTGTTGCAAATAAATTTTCATGGTCCTTAGTCGCTGGATATGTTATAGCTCAAGTCTTAGGAGCTATGTTTGGTAGTTGGCTTGCNTACATTTTATATATTGATCACTANAGAGAAACAAAAGATGAAGATACTGTTAGAGCAACTTTCTGCACCGGACCATCAATCAGAAATTTTAAAAATAATTTTTTTAGTGAGTTCATAGGAACTTTTGTTTTAGTCTTTGGNGTATTCTTTATAGCTAGTCCAAATATNAAAATNGAGGGATTANTAACTGAAAATTTTGGNTTGGGAGCAGTGGATGCATTACCTGTTGGAATTTTAGTTTGGGTAATTGGTATTTCTTTAGGAGGAACTACTGGTTATGCAATAAATCCTGCACGAGATTTTGGACCAAGAACAATTTATCAATTACTCCCAAGAAAAAATAAAANCCCAGATTGGAGTTACTCTTGGATTCCAGTATTTGGTCCCATCACAGGAGGGATAGCTGCTGGATTTTTCTATTTGTATATATATCCCCTTCTTATTATTTAATGATTTTTCTTCAATAAATCATTGAACTTATACTTTATTTAAGATAAAAAAAAGCCTGTATCAATTGAAGCTTTGTATAAACTCCTAAAAAACACGATTAAGGCTACACAACTGATCAAGGATCCATTCAAAGATGGCTTGCTTTAACAATCATAACTCACCCCTTTATAAATAAACTTTGTTGAGTTTATCAAAAAACCAATACAGGCAATTTAGATTAAAAATATTAAATTTTTTAATAATTTGATAAATGGAGATCAATTAATTCTGAAAGTTCTTGTACTTTCTGAGATAAATCACTTTCAGAATTATTACTTTGCAGATTATGACTAAGCTGAGCAGCATATTGAAGTGAACACATTGCAAGGACATCCTGTTTGTC
The DNA here is from genome assembly GCA_002702405.1 of Flavobacteriaceae bacterium. Next base: position 8,891 of record NZZH01000058.1, read on the forward strand.
TCTAACAGCATAATCACGCTCTAATTTTTTAATCATTTCTTGAATTTTTTGCGCTGAGGACCGAAGAGATTCCTCTTGACCAGCTGATATAGTTAAGGGATATACTCTATCCGCTATTGTTAATTTAATCTTTATTTTTTCACTCATTTTGGTTTTCAAAATCTGATAATTGATTTATACAAAAATCAACTTCTTTAATTAGATTATTTATCTTTCTTTTTGATAAAAATTTGTCTTCCTTTCCGCCTAATAATGAATTTGTAACCTTTAGCGATTCATTTTCTCCCTTTACTTTTGAAAAATCTTTTTCGAATTGTTCCACTTTATCCTTCAAAGAAATATTTTGAGATTTAAGTTGATTAATTAATAGATGATTATCTTTTAACTTATTAAGTAAACTGACAATTTTATTTTCTAAAACATCAAAGCTAAGGGGTAAATCAGACACTTTAATTTTTAATATTAATTAAAACAAAGTTAAAAAAATAGACTAATAAATTATAAAGTATTAGTTTAAATTTTAGTGATAATCAATTATAAAATAGACTATTATAAAATTATAATAATTTAAAAAATAATAAATTCGTAACTTTGTTGCTAATGAAAGTCAATTCTAAGAAAATAAGTTTAATTTTTCTTTTATTTTCTATTTCTCTTCTCTCTAGTCAAAAAGATCAAAGCAAATTGATCTCTCCTCTAGACATTCCTCTTGCAATATCTGGAACATTTGGTGAGATAAGAAGTAGTCATTTTCATGCAGGTTTAGACATAAAAACTGGAGGAAAACAGGGGTTAAAAGTTAGAACTGTCTTGGATGGTTCAGTNAGCAGAATAAGAGTTTCTACAACTGGATATGGAAAAGCGGTTTATATTGATCATCCAAATGGAACAACTTCAGTTTATGCACATTTGAAAAACTTNTCTCCAAAAATTGAATCNTACATAAAGGAGGCTCAATATGAAAAAGAATCATATNTCATTGAAAAATTTCCAAAAAATGAATTGGCTGTTTTAAAAGGGGAGGTAATTGGTTTTTCNGGAAATACTGGAGGATCATCTGGTCCTCACCTTCACTTTGAAATTAGAGATACNAAAAATCAAATGCCTTTTAATCCAATGATTTTTAACATAGNTGTTGTTGATACTAAAAAACCAGTAATTCAAAAATTATTTTTATTTCATGAAAATAATTTTGGAGAGGATATTATAACTCAAAAAATTAAACTTGAAAAAATTTCAGATGGATTATACAAAGCCCCCAAAATATATACTTCAGGAAAAATTGGTATTGGACTACAAATGTATGACAATCAAGATTTAAGTCTATTTAACAAAAACGGCATACATAGCATAAAGATTTTTATGGACGATAAAATAATTTCAGATTATAATTATAACAACATAAAGTTTGATGATTCTCAATATTTAAATCTTCTAATAGACTATAAAGAATTTAAAAGTAAAAAGATAAGAGTTCAAAAGTTATTTAATCCTAACAACTCTAATATTAGTTTTATTGATAAAGATGAGAAAAATGCAAAATTTTCAATTGAAGAAAACAAATCATATGACTTACTAATTGAAATCTCTGACTTTAAAAAAAACATATCAAGAATTGAAATGAAAATAACAGGAAGAGAAACTAATTTTATTCATCCAACAATTGAAGGAGAATTGATTTTACCTGAAAATGAATATTTATTTAAATTTAAAGATCAGACTGTTCATTTGAAAAAAAATACTTTTTATTATCCAACATCGTTAAATGTTTACAAGGACCATGACTCAATAAAGATAAATCCTGATATTTCTCTATTTAAAAAAAGTTTTAGCATAGAATTTTTTGCTAATAAATATGATTCAATTTCAAAAAGGCAATCTTTTATAGCAAGATTAAATAAGAAAAAGAAAATAGCTTATTCTCCGACTATAATTAAAGATTCCATTTTTATAACTAAATCAGTTCAAGCAGGAACTTATTTTTTAGCAAAAGATTCAATACCTCCAAAAATTAAACCAATTAATTTTAAAAAAAATCAATGGCTAAGTAAAAGTAAATTCTTGAAAGTTAAAATTGAAGATGACTTATCTGGAATTAAATATTATGAAGGTGAAATTAATGGAAAATGGGTGTTATTTGAATATGAACCTAAAAACAAGAATCTAACATTTAATTTTAATGATCTTAAATTTAAATCTGGCAAACAAGATCTTAAACTTAAAGTGACTGATAATGTAGGAAATGAATCAATTTTTCAAACAACCTTCTACAGAAAATACGATTAAATAATAAAATTTAATTTCTCTATTGTTCAAATTAGTTTACTTTAATTCTAACAAAGATTCAATTAAATAATCTACCTCTTTTTTTGTGTTTAAAAAGGAAAATGAAAATCTTAGCGAAGGATAATTNTTAAGTATTTTATTTTTGTTTTTAAATTCTTCTATGACATGTGATCCTTTTGAGGATCCTGATTGACAGGCACTTCCTTTCGAACAAGCAATNCCTTTTAAATCAAGATGNAAATCAATTAAATCACTTTTGGAATTATTTATTGGTATTGCCACATTTACAATTTTAAATGAGCTCTTTTCCATTTTTTCTGAGTGCCCATTAAAATGTACTTCAGGAAAAAAACTTTTAAGCTTATCAATAAAGTACTTTTTTAAACCTTGAATATGGTTTCTTTCACTATAATGATTCTCATATGATATTTCTAAAGCTCTTTGCATTCCTACGATCCGATCAACAGCTTCAGTTCCAGCTCTGAGTCCTCTTTCTTGTGGGCCACCAATTATAAAAGGATTTAAATTGACACCATTTCTTATAAAACTAAACCCAATTCCTTTTGGACCATGAAATTTGTGAGCTGAAGCAGATAAAAAATCAATTGGTGTAAATCTTAAATCAATTTTATAATGTCCCATTGCCTGAACAGAGTCAGTGTGAAAAAAACTATTGTGAAGTTTACATATTCTTGCTACTTCATCAATATCTAATAAGTTTCCTATTTCATTATTAACGTACATCAAACTAACTAGTTTAGCTCCATCATGAGATTTTAGAATTTGCTCCAAATCTGAAAGATCAACTTCTCCATGTTTATCAAGTTTAACATATTTGATATTAACACCTTCTGTTTCTAATAAATCAAGAACGTTNAGTACGGCGTTATGTTCAATTGGNGATGAAATTATAGTTTTAACTCCCAAATCTCTAACACAGGATCTTAAAATTGAATTATTAGATTCACTTCCTCCTGAAGTGAAGACAATTTCATTCTCATTTGCATTAATAAAAGAAGCTATAGATTTTCTTGCATTTTCTAGTAAAGATTTGTTNTCTCTTCCATAACTATGAGAAGATGAAGAATTGCCATAATGGTTCTTCATACAATCATTTATTGAATCAATGACCTTAGCCCTTAAGGGTGTTGTTGCAGCGTTATCAAAGTAAACGTTCACTTTAAGAAAAAAATTTCGGCAAATTTAATCAATTAATTATTTAATGTNACAAGTTATCTTACTCGAATTCCTTTATTGTCTTTATAATAATTGAAATACATTCATCCATTTGGTTTTTATTTATAACTAGCGGAGGAGCAAACCGTATTATATTTCCATGGGTTGGTTTAGCTAAAAGACCATTCTCTTTTAACTTCAGACATATATTCCAAGCTGTTTCAGTATTTCTTTTCTTGTCTTTTACAACTACCGCATTTAAAAGGCCTTTTCCCCTAACTAAATCAATTAGCTTACTACTTTTTATATAATCACGGATTTTTTGTCTAAAAACTATCCCTAATTTTCTAGCATTATCAGTTAATTTTTCATTTATAATTATTTCAAGTGCNCTTTTTGAAATTGCTGATCCTAAAGGATTTCCNCCAAAAGTACTTCCATGTTGTCCAGGTTTNATTACATCCATTATTTCTGAATTACAAAGAACAGCTGATACAGGAATTGTTCCTCCAGAAAGTGCTTTGCCAAGAATTAAAACATCTGGTTTTGAATCTTCATATTGAGTTGCTAACAATTTACCTGTTCGCCCTAATCCTGTTTGAATCTCATCGGCAACNAAAAGAATGTTGTGTTTTGTNCAAAGTTTCCTAACTCCNTCTAAATATCCCTCTTTAGGAACAACAACTCCTGCTTCACCCTGAATAGGTTCAACCAAAAATCCTGCAATATTTTTATCCTNATTAAAGANCTCTTCAAGAGAATTAAGATCATCAAAAGGAACATTATAAAATCCTTNAGTATGTGGCCCAAAAAATTCTTTAGATCCCTTATCNCCAGAGAAAGAAATAATNGTTGATGTCCTGCCATGGAAATTACCATCNCAAACTACAATTTTTGCAGAATGATCAGGAATTCCTTTGATTGTNTGACCCCACTTTCTCACTATTTTAATAGCTGTTTCTACACCNTCTGCCCCAGTATTCATTGGAAGTAATCTTTCNTAACCAAAAAGCTNAGNAGTAAATTCCATATATTCTCCTAATTTGTCATTATGAAAAGCTCTTGATGTCAATGTAAGTTTAGAGGCTTGATCTTTTAANACTTTAATTATTTTAGGGTGACAATGCCCTTGATTTACTGCAGAATAAGCAGATAAAAAATCATAATATTTTTTACCATTAACATCCCAAAGAAAAACTCCTTTACCTTTTGACAAAACAACTGGTAAAGGATTGTAATCNTNGGCCCCGTNTTCNTTTTCAAGCTCTATAAAATATTGATTATTCAATTTATTTTTCAAATTTGAATCAAAGGTAATTTAATTTACAAATAAATAACTAAAGTGAAATAAGTGTTAATAAAAATACTGTTTNAAAAAACTATTTCTGTAAATACCTGAATAAATTGTAGCTAATTAAAAATATGCAAGAAAAATTTATTNAGAATATTGAAGTAGTAGATATATCATCTAAAGGAAAAGGCATTTGTAAAGACGAATCAGGAAAAGTAATCTTNGTTGAAGGAGTAGTNCCTGGAGATTTAATAAGTTTAAAAATAAAAAAGAAACGAAAAAACTATTTTGAGGGCCAANACATTAANATCCTAAAGCCTTCAAAAGATAGAATTAGTCCAAANTGTGATCATTTTGGATTATGTGGTGGTTGTAAATTCCAAAATCTGAGTTATAATGCTCAGCTTCAATTTAAACAGAAACAAATTTTATATAATTTGAAAAATTTTTCTGAAATGAATATTCCAAAATTAAGTAGAATTAAAAAAGCTAAAAAAATTTACTTCTACAGAAATAAAATGGAATTTTCTTTTTCTGAACAAAAGTGGCTTACAAATGAAGAAATAGAGGGTGAAAATCAAGCCATTATAAGAAAAGGGTTAGGGTTTCACAAGTCTGGCGCATGGAACAAAGTTGTTGACATAAGAAAATGTCATCTGCAAGAGGACCCGTCTAATGAAATTAGAAACTCTATTCGTGATTTTTCGATTAAGAATAATTTTAAATTTTTCGATTATAAATCAAATAATGGTTTTTTAAGAAGTCTAATGATAAGGTCATCATCAACTGGATTTATGGTTTTAATCCAGTTTTTTAAAGAAAATAAAAATAAAAGAATAAAATTATTAGATTTTTTAACCGAAAGATTTCCTGAAATAAAATCTTTACTTTATTGCATTAATTCAAAAAGAAATGATTCAATATACGATCAAGAAATAATTTGTTATCAAGGTTCAGATCATATAGTTGAAAAAATCGAAGGATATAAATTTAAAATAACTGCAAAATCATTTTTTCAAACGAATTCATATCAAATTATGGAATTGAATAAAATTATCCTTCAGTTTGCTTCTTTAAAAAAATCTGAAATTGTTTATGACCTTTATACAGGAACAGGTACTATTGCTGTTTTTTTAGCTAAATATTGTAAAAAAGTTATCGGTATTGATTTAATTTCTGATGCTATCGAATCAGCTAAAGAAAATGTTTTTCAAAATAAAATAAAAAATGTATTTTTTGAGTTAGGCGATATGAAAAATATTTTTAATCACGATTTTATAACAAGAAATGGAAAGGCCGCTGTTGTAATAGTTGATCCTCCTAGAGATGGTATGCACAAAAATGTAATAAAGGAATTAATTAAATTGTCTCCAGATAAAATTATTTATGTGAGCTGTAATAGCTCAACCCAAGCTAGAGATCTAAAACTTTTAAAATTCAATTATTCGCTTTTAAAATCAAAAGCCATAGATATGTTTCCTCATACTCAACATGTCGAAAATATTGTACTTTTAGGAAAGATTTAATAAAATGAAATCAAAATTAAAAATATCTCTATTCGCTATAATTTTTATTATGATCTCATGTGAAAAAGATGATATCTGTATTGAAAGCCAAATAGGGACTCCCCGAATTATCCTTTCATTTTATGACAAAACAAATAAAACTTTAAAAAAACCTGTTGAAAATCTTTTGATTAAAGGAATAGAAAGGGAAGATACTCTTGATATTTTTTCTGGAGATTCTATTGCTATTCCTTTACGGAATAATTCAAATTTTTCGAAGTTTGAATTTATTCTCAATGCTGGAGGTGAAAATTCTAATAACGATACAATCCACTTTGAATACTCTAGGTATGATTTATATATTAATCGAGCTTGTGGCTTTAAATCGAATTATATACTAAATGATCCACCTGCTAAATTATTCAACATAGACAGTCCTTGGATAGAACAAATTTTAAAATTAAAAGATACTATTTTAAATGAAAATAACGCACATTTGGCTATTTATCATTAATTTTTTTTTATTGCCCTCATCTTTATATTCGCAAAAAAATAATCAGGATGAAGATTTAATAGATTCGATTAAAATTAAAACTAATACAACATACACTATTAGGTTTGGAATAGATCTTTCAAAACCTATTTTATCTAATATTAAAAAAGACGATTATCGAGGGATAGAACTAGTTGGTGATCTACGTTTTTTTAAGGACTTATATGCCGCTATCGAAATTGGGACAGAAAAAAAGATAATTCAATCAGAAAATATAAATTTTACAACGGCAGGGAGTTATCTAAAATTAGGTCTAGACTATAATATGTATGAAAACTGGAAAGGAATGAGTAATAACATATATCTTGGCGTTAGACTTGGAAATAGTTTTCATAAACAGACAATAAATGAATATGATATTTATTCTAAGCATCACTATTGGCAGGAAGAATCAACAAGAGAAAGTTATGAGGTAGGAGAGAAATCTGGACTTGAAGGAAGATGGTTAGAATTTGTTGCTGGAATAAAAGTTAAAATTATCTCAAACTTTTACCTGGGTTTTAGCTTTAGAGTAAATAGATTAATTAATCATGTCTCTCCTGAAAACTTTGACAACCTTTATATTCCTGGTTTTAATAAAAAAACTGATGAAAATAATTGGGGGGGAGGTTTTAATTATACTATAACCTACTCCATTCCAATCAATCTAAGTAAGAATTAAAAAAGGCCCTATAAAATTATAGGGCCTCAAGGAAGGCGGTGACATACTCTCCCACCGAATGGCAGTACCATCTGCGCAAATGGGCTTAACTTCTCTGTTCGGAATGGAAAGAGGTGAGCCCCATCGCTATAACCACCTTAAATCAATAAGAAGACACATTGAAAAATAGAATTTTTTTAAAATTTTAAAAGAAAAAGTCTTACAATAGGCTTAAGGGTAATTAGTATCACTCGGCTAAGACATTACTGCCTATACACCTGTGACCTATCAACGTCGTAGTCTCCAACGACCCTTAAAAGAAATCTCATCTTGTGGTGGGCTTCGTACTTATATGCTTTCAGCACTTATCCCTTCCCGACATAGCTACCCGGCGATGCTCCTGGCGGAACAACCGGTACACCAGAGGTCAGTCCATCTCGGTCCTCTCGTACTAAAGACAGATCCACGCAAATTTCTAACGACCACTACAGATAGAGACCGAACTGTCTCACGACGTTCTGAACCCAGCTCGCGTGCCACTTTAATGGGCGAACAGCCCAACCCTTGGGACCTTC
>NZZH01000059.1 GCA_002702405.1 Flavobacteriaceae bacterium
GTAAATAATCGTTTAAAGAGATCTTAGGTTCTACTCTTTGGAAATCTCTGGGTGAAAGAGTCAGGTATAGGTCTTCTCCAGAAGAAAGGTTAACCTGCTCCTTTTCCCCGCCCCACACTTGTTCCAGTAACAAAGATAAATCTCTTGTAAGAATTTTTTTTGTTCTGAAATATCTAAATCCGTAATCTAATAGCCTTCTGTTATCAGTTAATCTTGCTTTCTCTGAAGAACTTCTAATAGTAACGGAAATTAATCTAGTATCATTTCTTACTCCAGAAGAAACTAGACAATATCCTGCGCTCTCAGTATGNCCAGTTTTTATNCCNTCTANAGAATCATCTTGCCACAAAAGACTATTCCTATTTCTTTGNTTTATTTCATTNAAAGTAAAGTANTTTTCTTTNTAAAGAGANTAATGATNAGGAAATTTNTTAATTANATTTNTTGAAAGAATAGCTAAATCTCTTGCAGAAGAATAATGTTCTGGATCTGGCCATCCACTCTCATTTATAAATTTGGTATTTTTTAAATCCATTTCGCGAGCATATAAGTTCATTAACTGGACAAAACCTTCCTCTGATACAGCCACATGTTCAGCAATAGCGCAACTAGCATCATTNCCAGATTGTATNACCATGCCTTTAATGAGGTCGGATAGTAAGACTCTTGTGCCTTCCCTTATAAACATTTTGGATCCTTGCTTTCTCCAACANTTCTCACTTATAANNACTTCATCNGANAANCTTACAAAACCNTTTTCANCCTGNTCNGCNGCAACANATCCNGTCATAATNTTAGTNATGCTNGCTGGNTCNATTNNTTCATCTGCNCCCTTCTCTGCCAGAATCCTTCCCGATACAGAGTCCATNAAGATGTAATTAGNTGCATTCAAAGAAGGAGGATCTGGAATGAAGCTTTCCTCTGCTAGTAAAGAAATTGTTAAAAAAAATAGAGTTACTATTTTGATAAGCTTAAAAGGGTTATACATACTAAATTTTCCTGCTATAAATATATTGATAAGGACCNACTAAATTCAATTACTGCCATAACGTATAACTTACTTCTATTGTATCTTGATAAAGAATAATAATTATCAAAACCTAACCAATGCTCAAAACCTTCATCTAATTCAAGTGATATTGGAACAAATTTTAGATTCCCCGGTATCTTCTCCTGAGGTTGAAGACCTATTTCGTTTAATTCATTGAATGTCATGTAAGGCTTAAATTTTGATTGGAAAGTAGTCTCATCAAGAATACTTTTAGCTTTCATTGCTATTGGAGTATTAGGCTTCCACTTTCCTTTCTTGCTTAAAAAGTTAGCAACACTTCCAATAGCGTCAACTGGATTCGTTAAAATATCTCTTATTCCATCTGAGTCAAAATCAACTGCGTACTTTCTATAACTATCAGGCATAAATTGACCATAACCCATTGCTCCAGCAATTGAACCTTCTAAGGACCTAGGATCAAAACCTTCCTCTCTACTTAATAGAAGAAATTCTTCTAGTTGAATCTTAAAAAACTTTGATCTTCTTGGGTAATTAAAAGAGAGTGTCATCAAGGAATCTAATACTCTTATATTCCCTGTTATTCTTCCATAACGGGTTTCTATACCAATGATAGAGGCTATTATTTCAGCAGGAACTCCGTAAAGGTCTTCAGCTCTGTATAAATCTTCCCTATATAAATTGATAAATTCTTTACCGGCTGAAATCCTAGAATCAGAAACCATCATTTCCTTATATCCAGACCAAGTCATTGTTCCTTCTGGTTGCCTATTCATTATCCTTACAACTTTTTCTTGATAAACTGCACTCCCCAAAAGTTTCAAAAGTTGTTCAAAGTCAAAATCATGTTTAGCAGATAGTTCTGCAATATATTCTTTAACATCACCTCGTGATGAATAATTAAAATTTTCATCAGAAGAGATCTTTGTACAAAGCAAAGTCATAGAAACAACTAGAATTATTCCTTTGATTTTCATCTAACAGTATTCTTCATTGATAAAATCACTCCAAAAGCAAGTAAATGGACCACTATCGAAGTACCTCCTTGACTTATTAAAGGTAAAGGNACTCCCACTACAGGGATTATACCTATAACCATTAATACATTGATTAAAATAAATAAAAGAAAGATAAAACCTAAAGAACTGCATGTAATTCTCTCAAAATTTGTCTCTGACTTATAACTGATCTTAAATACTCTCCAAATAATAAAACCATATAAAAAGAACATCGTCAAAATACCTATTAAACCTAGCTCTTCGGCTATAACTGAAAAAATAAAATCAGAGTGACTTTCAGGGATAAAATCTAGCTGACTCTGCGTCCCAGATAGATAGCCTTTTCCAGTTAATCCTCCTGATCCAATAGCAGTTTGGGATTGATTTATATTCCATCCTGTTCCTAACGGATCAGCCTCAGGGTTAATAAGCGTTAAGACCCTTTGTCTTTGATATTCTAATAGTAAATTAGACCATAAATAAGGAGCAGCAATAGCTAACCCAGCTAAATAACCAAAAATAATCTTGTAAGGCAATCCAGCTAAAAATATTGGTATCAAGCCTGAAGTGAATACAATTAGCCCAGTACCTAAGTCCGGCTGCCTAGCAACCAAATAAAAGCATATAAAGGCTGCTATTGATGTAATAAACCAATCAGGTATTTTGGGTCTAGAATCCTTTCTGCATAAGTAAGCCACTAAGGATAGAGGTAAAAGAAGACGAATTATTTCTGATGGTTGAAAGTTAAAAAACCAAACATCAATCCATCTGTTTGTAGCGTATCCTTCGGCTGGATTAATTAATACATAGACTAACAAGAATAAACCAAACCAATATGAGTTCATTAAGACATTCTTATATGATTCGGGTTTCAACTGCGCAACTAAAAGCATCAAGAATAAGCCAGCAATAATATAAATTAATTGTCTAGAAACCATTGCTATGGACTGACCGCTAGCGCTATAAAGCATAAATAAGCCAAAGCTAAGAATGAGTGAAAGGGCAAAAAATAAGGGTATGTCTTTAAATATCTTATAAAGCGAATTTGAACTATTTGTTAAAGGATTATTAATTTCATAATCTAAGGGGGCTCTTCTAGACATCTGCGAGTATCTCCTTTTGATATTGTTCAAGCAATTTCATAGCAATTGGTGCAGCGACTGAACTACCCGATTCTCCATTCTCAACAATAACAACTACAGTCAAGTTAGGGCTGGGCAATGGACCATAGCTGATAAAGAGAGCATGATCTCTATTCTTTTCTATTTCCCTTATACCTTCGTATTCTTCTTTTACAGTCATTTCTTGATCAACTAAACTTTTAATTTGAGCTGTTCCNGTCTTACCNGCAATNTTTGTACCNCCTTCTTTNTAAAGGTTGTGGGCCGTACCATTCCANGAATCAATCACTGCTANCATCGATTCCTCTATAGNTTCCCAATTTTNNTTATTNTTTAATTCTATTGAAAACAAAAGTTCAGGTTCAATAACTTGATCTCCTANACGTTTCACTAATTTAGGCTTAAANATNTTNCCTTTAGTTGCAATAGCAGAAACAGANGNAGCAAGCTGAAGCGGAGTAACAGTAATATATCCTTGGCCNATACCCATATTAACTGTATCTCCTATAAACCAANTTTCTCCAATATGACCAAGTTTCCAACTACGGTCAGGTAATACGCTTGGAGACTCATTAATAAGATCNATCCCNGTNTTTTTTCCAAAGTNAAATAAACTCAAAAACTTAGAAATCTTATCAATNGTCAATTTGGAAGCTANTTCATAGAAATAAANATCAGAAGATTCAACTATTGCCTTATGGAGATTTACATTCCCATGGCCATCTTCTTTCCAACCTCTATATTTCCTGCCTTCNCNATTAATCTGAAANACTCCTTCNTCAATAATNATTGTAGACNTATCNATAGTTTCTTCTTCTAAACCTAATAGNCCTAAAAANGGCTTAATNGTAGATGCTGGAGGATAAGAACCTGATATTGCTCTATTAAATAAAGGAGCATCCTTTTGNTTATCTCTAGGATAAGAGAAACCATTTTCAGCTTTATTTAATACATTTGGATTATAGTCAGGAGAACTAACAAGAGCCTTAATAAATCCTGTATTAGGATCAATNGCAATTATTGCACCTTTTCGACCGNATAANTCTTCTCTGGCTAACTGTTGTAATTNTAGATTTAAAGATAAATATAAATTTGAAGGCCTTNTAGGTTGCGTTCTTTCTATCTCNCTAATTTGGTTACCNAANACGTCCACTTCTANGNTGCTNATACCGCTTTTTCCTCGCATCNCAGACTCATATCTTTTTTCAAGACCTACTTTCCCTATATAAGATCCTGCTTTGTATCGTATATCTTGATATTGTCTTTCATCTTCTTTTGTGACTTCTCCTAAATGACCAATAACATGAGAAAAGACATTTTTATGAGGAAGAAATCTTCTCAGTTGAGTTTTAAGTTCTATAGAAGGCCATTTTTGCTTATTGGTTTGGTATTTGGCTAGTTGTTCATAAGTAAGTCCTGAAATTAAAATAAGTTCATCAGATCCATTAATGGTTTTAGAAAAATCTAATACAATATCCGGCAATGAGAGAATATTCTGTAGATCTTCAATTTCATTTGAAGCTTTATTAACTAAGTCTTTTCTTATTAATAATTCGTGCTTTACTATATTTTCGGCAACAATTTCCCCATCGGTTAATTTGATCAATCCTCGCGAAGGATATATTGGAACATTAATAATTCTATTTTTTTCTGACTCTGTAAAGTATTGTTGCCTATCAAGGACTGTAAGCTCGATAATCTTATACAAACCAATTAAAACTAATAAAAATGCTAAAAAAAACAGGATGCTTGATCTTTGTTTTAATATTCTCAAATCATTTTCTTTACTCTTAAGGTGGTGATCTATTCTCATGTCTATCTATGGTAAGGGTGATTCTGAGTTATAGACCAAACTCTATAAATTTGTTCAATTAATAAAACTGGTATTAATGAATGAGGAAAAGTAAGGCCAGATAATGACCAGACTAAGTGACTTCGCCTTATGCATTCAGAGCTTAGTCCGTCTGGACCGCCCACGAGAAATGAAATATCTTTAGAAGAGGATATCCAGCTATCAAAATTCTGCTTGAGTTTAAGAGTATCCAAGCTCTTGCCTGCTTTGTCTAAACATATGATTAAGTCTTCTTTTTTAGTCTTAGCTAAAAGCAACTCACTTTCCTTTTTAATAGCCTTATCTACATCATAACTCTTGTTTCTTTGGACGGGCTTACATCCTTTCCATTTAATGTTAATGGATTTATTAAATTTGGATTGATAAGACTCAAAGGCTTGCTTGCTCCAGTCTGGTCTGCTGGATTCTATGCAAACAATATTAATTAACATTACAAATCAGGATCCCATAAACTTTCTAAATCATAAAACTCTCTGGCTTCAGCTGACATTAAATGGATAATCACATCCCCAGCATCAACAAGAACCCAATCATCATTACCTTGTCCTTCTACTTTGACATCCTTGATATTATTTTCCTTTAACCCTTCAATTACCTTTTCACTAATAGCTGTTATGTGTCTATTAGAAGTTCCAGAAGCAATAATCATAAAATCAGTGAAAGTACTAATTTTCTTAACATTTATTGCTATTGGGTCTACTGCCTTAATGTCTGCCAAGTTTTCTATAATTTTATTCTTTAAAGATATAGTCATATTTTATTGATATAAGTTCCTTTTATTTATAAGTTCATTTACTTCTTCTAGAAGAAGATTTGAAACATCTTCCCCCTCATTTATCTTGTTCCTTATGTCAGTTGAGGTTATATCAATAGGTCGAATTTTTAAAAGAAAAATCTTTTCTGTTCCTGAGCTTAAGGAGGCTTTATTTATTGTATGGCTTTTGTGCAAAAGCTTATAAGCTTCACTGTCTTCAGGTATTTCATGATTAGGTCTAATCATCACAATAATATTGACCAGTTTTAGAAAATCTTTCCATTTATACCAACTATTAATTCCAGCAAATGAGTCTGATCCCATAATCCAAATAAAAGAATGTTCTTGATTTTCTTTAATTAACTCTTTAAGGGTAGAAATTGCATACGAAGGATCCTTTTTTTTAATCTCTCTGTCATCAATTACTACTTTGTCTATATTCTTAAAAGCTGAGGAAACCATTTTAAGTCTTTCCTCTGAACTTACTGATGCTTCTTTATGTGGAGGCATTCCATTTGGAATAACTATGACCTTATCTAGTGGAATTAATTCAAATAAATTTTTAATGATTTCTGTGTGGCCCTTGTGCACTGGGTCAAAGGTACCCCCGAAGATACCAATAAATTCAGATTTAGAATTAGGCTTACTCAAGACCCTCTAAGCTGAGAATTACCTTTTACTATAAACTTCTGGGAAGTGAGACCTTCTAGTCCAACTGGACCTCTTGCATGGATTTTATCAGTTGATATTCCTACTTCAGCTCCTAAACCGTATTCAAATCCATCAGCCCAGCAGGTAGGCAAATTATGCATAACAGAACTGGAATCAACTTTATCAAAGAAAATTGCAACATTTTCGTCATTTTCAGTAACTATAGAATCAGTATGGCTAGAGCCGTATAAATTAATATGTTCTATAGCTTCCTCTAAACCTTTAACAACTTTTATTGATAAAACTGGAGCCAAGTATTCTGTAGTCCAGTCTTCGTCATTTGCGGCTTTAACTTTAATGATCTTTTGGGTAACTTCACATCCTCTTATTTCAACACCTTCTGCATTGTATTTATCTAGTAATTTAGGGAGTATTCTTGAAGCAACTTCTTCATGGATAAGTAACGTTTCCATAGCACCGCAGATACCATACCTGTATGTCTTTGCATTAAAAGCTATATCTATAGATTTCTCAGGATCAGAATCTAGATCGATATAGACGTGACATATACCATCCAAATGTTTGATTACAGGTACTCTAGATTCTTCAGAAATGAGCTTTACTAATCCTTTTCCACCTCTAGGTATAATGACATCAATCCACTTATCCATTTGTAGAAGACTTTTAACAGCCGCTCGATCTATAATTTCTACTAACTGAATACATTCTTTAGGAAGTCCAGATTCATCGAGACCTTCTTGCAAACACTGCCAAATAATTTTGTTAGAAAGAATGGCTTCAGACCCACCTCTAAGAATACAAGAGTTTCCAGATTTCAAACATAAAGCAGCTGCATCTGCAGTTACGTTTGGCCTTGATTCATAAATAATTCCAACAACCCCTAAAGGAACTCTCATTTTACTGACATCTATTCCCGATGGAGTAGGCTTTAAATTTGTAATCTCACCTACTGGATCAGGTA
Organism: Flavobacteriaceae bacterium; assembly: GCA_002702405.1. The sequence goes on from NZZH01000059.1 coordinate 7,368, forward strand.
ATTCTGAAACTACTTTTAATCCGGAAATCATAGAATCTATTCGGTCTTGTGTTAATTCTAATCTATCAATAAGAGCGTCTCCTATTTCTTTTTTCTTTGCTTCCGCCAGGTCATGTTGATTTTCTTTTAGTATATCTTGACGCTTTAAATCTATCTTCTCAGCAATACTTAATAAGGCACTATTCTTTTGCTCTACGGAAGCTTGAGATAGAATCCTAGAAGCTCTCTTAGCTGAAGATCCTAGAGAATCCATATAAATATTTATATCTTTACTGTCTGACATAATGCAATATTCTAATGAAACAATAGTTAAAATAAAGATTATAAAGTGTTTGAGTTCAATGAAGTAATTTTGTGGTTAAAGGACAATCCTGAATGGATTGCACTTGGTGTGTTTGGCGCTGCCTTTATAGAATCCTTTGCCCTAATTGGAGTAGTAATACCTGGAGTTGTGTTACTTGCTGTAATTTCTGGAATGGCAGCCTCAAACTTAAACGTATTTGAGCTTGTATTAATAGCTTATGTCGCAAGTTTTTTAGCAGATATTCTAAGTTTCCTACTTGGAACTGGAATAAGTAAATCTATTGATAAATTATGGCCCTTTTATAAATATCCTAATTTATTAATTCAAGGAAGGAGTTTTGTAAAGCGTTTCGGTATATTAGGGGTATTCGTAGGTAAGTTTATCGGACCGATTAGGCCATTACTTCCTCTTACTGCAGGATCTTTAGGAATGAACTTTAAATACTTCTTAACAGTAGAGATATTTTCTTCTTTTTTATGGGCTTTACTGTACACAGTTCCTGGTTATTACGCTGGAAAATCAATTCTAGATAGTGAATTTAATCTTAATTGGTTAATAGCAATTATAATTGGAGTTGCTATATTGATAGTTATAGTAAGATATTTTAATCGTAAATATATTGAGGAATAGCCATGACAGAAGTTTACCCTAGCCATCCTAACCTTGAAGGTAATTACGCTCCATTAAGAATGGAATGCGATATACAAGATTTAATAATTGAAGGTGAAGTGCCTAAAGACTTGTTTGGAAGTTATTACAGGAACGGTCCTGATCCTCAGTTTCCTCCAATGGGAGGGCAGTATCACTGGTTCTCAGGAGATGGAATGATTCATGCTTTTCATTTTGAAAACGGAAAAATATCTTATAGAAATAGATGGGTACAAACCTCCAAATGGAAGCAAGAAAGAACTGCGGGAAGAGCTTTGGTTAATTCTTTAAACCCCATGGAGCCTGATCCTATTTTTAATTTTGAAGGTGAAGACGGTACGGCAAATACAAATATAATTTTTCATGCAAACAAACTTCTTGCTCTAGAAGAGGGCCACCCTCCCTTTGAGCTGGAT
>NZZH01000020.1 GCA_002702405.1 Flavobacteriaceae bacterium
AGCCCTTGGTGATACTTGGACTAAACCTCTGTAACTACTTTGAGATTTTCCAGCACAAATACCCTTAGATATAATTGTNCTCTTAGTATTATCCCCTANNTGTATCATTTTTGTTCCNGTNTCTGCNTGTTGATAATTATTTGTTAANGCAATAGAATAAAATTCNCCNATAGAATTATCTCCTTTAAGAACACAGGANGGATATTTCCAGGTNACTGCNGAACCAGTTTCAACNTGAGTCCATGAAATTTTTGAGTGNTTATGACATANNCCTCTTTTTGTNACAAAATTAAANACTCCNCCTTTTCCATTTTTATCTCCAGGAAACCAATTTTGGACAGTAGAGTATTTAATCTCTGCTTTATCCAAAGCTATGAGTTCTACAACTGCAGCGTGTAATTGGTTTTCATCCCTTGAAGGGGCAGTACANCCTTCTAAATAACTAACGTAACTTGACTCATCAGCTATTACTAAAGTTCTTTCAAATTGACCTGTCCCAGCCTGATTAATTCTAAAATAAGTAGACAATTCCATTGGACATCGNACTCCCTTAGGGATATAACAAAAAGATCCATCAGAAAAAACTGCAGAGTTTAAAGCGGCATAAAAATTGTCTTTTTTAGGGACAACTGTTCCAATATACTTTTTAACTAGCTTGGGATATTTTTGAATAGCTTCAGATATAGAGCAAAAAATTATTCCTTCTTTCTCAAGAGATTCTCTGAATGTTGTTGCAACTGAAACAGAATCCATTACTATATCAACAGCAACACCGGTTAGTTTTTTTTGCTCTTCAATAGAAATGCCTAACTTTTTAAAAGTTTCTAATAGCTCTGGATCAACTTCGTCTAAACTTTTATATTTATTTTTTTTCTTTGGTGCTGAATAATAAGAAATAGATTGGAAATCAGGTTTTTTATATTTTACATTAACCCAATTTGGCTCTTTCATTTCTTTCCAAATGTTGAATGCGTCTAACCTCCATTTAGTCATCCAGCTTGGCTCATTTTTCTTTTTAGAAATTTGGATTACAATTTCCTCATTAAGCCCTTTGGGAAAAGTTTCAGAATCAATATCAGTATAAAAACCATACTCATATTCCTTGTTTTCAAGTTCTTTTTTTAGTTGTTCTTCAGTGTAAGCCATAAAAAGTAATTTTAAAGTGAAAAGCTTTCCCCACATCCACAAGTTCTATTGGCATTAGGATTTTTAAAAACAAAGCCTTTCCCATTAAGTCCTCCGCTGAAATCAAGGGTTGTTCCAACTAGATATAACAAACTTTTTTTATCTACCAAAATCCTAACCATATTATCCTCAAATAGCTTGTCTTCAGAATCTTTTTCTTTATCAAACTTTAACTCATATGAAAGACCCGAACATCCNCCACTTTTAACACCAACCCTAACAAAATCTTTATTAGGATCAAATCCTCCTTCGCTCATCAACTCTGAAACCTTTTCTTTAGCCGAAATAGAAACCTTTACCATGATTTATTTACAGATTAAATTTTCTGCAAATATATCTCTATTTTGGGACTTTTTTATACGTTTTAGTTAAATTAAATAGGTGTTTGAAGAAATTTTATCGCCACATAGCAACAACTATATCAACGTCTCCCTTACTGCTTGAAAAATGATTGCTTTGACTTCTTGTTTCTCCTGCAATTACAATTTCCCCTTTTGAAGTCTGTATTATATCATTTCCTACATCATCATTATCGCCTCCTAATGAAAAAGTTTCTATTAATTCTCCGCCTGCAGTGATATGGAGTAATACAATATCATTTTCTCCTGCATTATAGGTAAAATGTATATCAGAACTTCTAGAATGTCCAATTATAAAAATACTTTTATCAAAACTCTCAACTAATGCCATCCCTGAATCAAAATCAGAACCGCCAAAACTATTTTCATTTATAAGATTCCCAAATTTATCTATTGTAACTATCCATATATCAGAACTCCCCTTTGGACTGGAAACATCTTTATCTTGACTGAATGAACTGCCAATAATTTTATAATTGCCACTAAAATCTTTAATCACGGCTCTCGCTTGATCAATTCCACTTCCTCCAAAGGAATTTTCCCAAATCATTTCTCCTTTTGAATTGATAAGAATAGCCCATATATCATAACTCCCCTTTGGACTGGAAATATCAACATCAAGACTTTCTGAAGTACCTATAATTAGAAAATCTCCNTCTTCTGTCTCAATTGCATCATATGATCTATCATTATTGCTTCCTCCATAATATTTTCTCCATTGTAAATTCCCGTTCTGGTCTATTTTATGACACCAGAACTCTCCAACTCCATGATGTTTTTCTACTCCAACATAATCATTCCCTTCACCCTGAGAAGAAGTAACGTCTAAAAACCCATTAAAAAAATATCCTCCATCAATGGTTGGAATAATAGAATAGGCATGATCATGCCCTTTGAATCCATAAACATCTTCCCAAATTATATTCCCAAATTGATCAATTTTTATTATCCAATTATCATGTGGATCTCCATTCAGTTTAATATCATCAAAACCATCGTTTGGATTAATGTCTCCATCTTTGCTACTTGTATATCCAACCAAAATATAGCCTCCATCTTGAGTTTGAATAACTGAATGGCCATGATCATCTCCAGACCCCCCATAAACTTTTTTCCATAATACATCTCCATTGTGATCAAGTTTTAAGAAAAACCAATCTCTATCAGAAGTATTTTTCCCTGATATATCTCCATCATTACTTTTAGTGTTTCCTAAAACTGCAAATCCGCCATCATTAGTTTCTATAATTGAATGTGCAATATCCTCATCACTACCTCCATAAAGCTTTACCCAAAGCAATTCTCCTTCAAAAAATTCAGGGACTTGCCAATCAGAAATTAGCTGATCATCACAACTTAGAAAAAACATCATCATAAAGACAAAAAAAAGATTTTTCATCTACTGTGATTTTTTAACTAAAAACAATCCTGAATTAGAGTCACTTATGGAAATTATACCGCTTTCAAAATAAGGATAAACACTCCAAACACCATTAAAAGAAGTTGAATTATTAATTGGGTAAGTATCAAAAAAACCTAATTCATTAATTTCTTTTTCAGATATACCGCTTATATCAATTATCCTAATTCCTGATGTATAATTTGCTAAAAAAAATNTATCCCCTTTAACATATCCATTATGATCAATTGCTGGTGTTGGGCTATAATAGAAATGATAAACTTTGGGATCATCTAGATCAGTAACATCAATAATAATTGTCCTGGTATTTCCTCCTCTTTCTATCTCATCTGCCTCATCTCCAAGAATAAAATATTTTTGGTCTTCAGTAAACCATCCCTGATGGGTATATGCAACATTTTCATAATCTATTGAAGAAATTGAAATTGGATTTTCTTTATCTGTTACATCAACAAAAACAAGTTTACTCTCATTGCTGCCAACAAAAATCTCCTTTTCATTATAATCAGAATCAGGGCCTATGTAATTTACAACCTGCGCATCATGAGTATATCCNTCNCCNCCATATCCTCCTACTTCATTTGGACTTGTAGGATTAGAAATATCAATGAAATGAACTCCTCCATTATAATCATCAGCTCTGGAAGTTCCAACAACATATGCATACCCACTATCTTCATTTATTGCTATGTTGTGAGCATTACCAAAAGTGTTTAGGGTTGCATCTGGTTCAAAATTTTTTCTCCCATCTACCCCTCTTAAGTTCTTTAAATCAAACACCTGCAATCCATGATTTTCAGCCTCACTGACAATNAATGCATGATCATTATAAACTTTTATATCACGCCAAATACTATTAGATGTAGCGCTTAATAGTTTACCAAGAAAAATTGGCTTTTCAGGGTCACTAATATCAACAAAACCTGTTCCATCATCAAGTCCCATTAAAACATATTCCTTTTGAGTTTGAGGATCTGACCATCCCCAGCTATCATTACCCCTTTCACTTTCAAAATCTGATAAGGATAAATGAGCAATTAGATCATATCCTTTACAAGGATATTCCCCAGCAAAACCATCNTCACATAGAGCTTTTTTAATTTCAGAATTAGAATCTAANCCAGATTGATTTTCAGTGAAAAATTCATCATAATTACCCCTATATCCAATCNCNCCTCTTGTGCATGCAAAAANAATTAGAGAACATAGTATCAATTGAAAAAACTTCATCAAAAAATAATTTCTTTAAAGATATTGTTTTGCAAAGAACAAANTATATTGCGCTATACAAAATTATCATCTTAATGTTTGAAAATAAAAATCCTACTCCTCTTTCAGATTATGGAGANTTTAAATTAATCGAACATTTAACAAAAAANTTCAGTCTTACCCAAAAAACTNCACTNAANGGGGTTGGAGATGATGGAGCTGTTTTGAAGTTGGATGATCGNCTTACTGTTTTAAGCACAGATTTNCTAATTGAAGGAATTCATTTTGATTTATCTTATATGCCATTAAAACATCTTGGTTATAAAGCAGTAGTGGTCAACCTCTCTGATATTTTTGCTATGAATGCAATTGCAANTCAAATAACTGTTTCGATAGCTGTTTCAAATCGCTTTAATGTGGACTCTTTAGAAGAACTTTATTCAGGAATCTCTCTTGCTTGTAAGAATTTCAAAGTCGATCTTATTGGTGGAGACACTTCAAGTAGTGTTCAGGGTTTAACAATTTCAATAACCGCTTTGGGACAAGTAGCAAAAGANAAAATAACTTATCGAAGTGGTGCAAATTCAAACGATATTTTAATGGTTAGTGGTGATCTTGGTGGGGCTTATATGGGATTACAAGTTTTGGAACGCGAAAAAGCTGTTTTTAAAGTTAACCCTCAATCTAAGCCAGATTTATCAAAATATTCTTACTGCATTGAAAGACAACTTAAACCTGAATCACGAAAAGATATTATTAAAATTTTAGACGAACTAAATATTGTACCTACTTCCATGATTGACATTAGTGATGGTTTGTCATCTGAAATTTTACATTTATCAAAATCCTCAAAACTTGGATGCCTAATTTATGAAGAAAAAATTCCCATAGATCAGGAAGTTAAAAATACAGCCGAAGAATTTAAATTCAACTCGACAACTGCTGCCCTTAATGGAGGTNAAGATTATGAGCTCTTATTTACAATAAAGCAAATAGATTATGAAAAGATCAAAAATAATAATCTTGTCTCTGTTNTAGGTTATATGACAGATGAAAAGCTAGGGTGTTTTATGCAAAATAATTTGAATCAAAAAATAGAATTAGTAGCACAAGGGTGGAAAAATTTTTAAATTTTACCCTAGGGCAACATCCAAGNTCATCATAATTACAAAACCTCCAACAAAACCTAGAGCTGCAATATCTGTATACTTGTCAAGCTGAGTTTCTGGTATTACTTCTTCAACAACAACAAAAATCATTGCTCCTGCTGCAAACGCAAGTGCATAAGGCAAAATTGGAGTGAAAAAAGTAACTGCAAGTGCTCCTAAAACTGCGAAAATAGGTTCAACTATTGCAGACATTTGACCGTACCAAAAAGACTTAAATCTACTCGCTCCNTGNCGTCTTAAAGGAACTGCAATAGCTATCCCTTCAGGAAAATTTTGAATTCCGATTCCAATGGCAAGAATAACTGCGCCACTTATAGATGCTTCAGGAATTCCAGCAGCTACCCCTCCAAATAAAACTCCTACTGCTANTCCTTCTGGAATGTTATGCAAGGTAATAGCCAGGGCTAAAAGAGTTGTCCTGTGCCAAGGTGTTTTTATTCCTTCAGATTCTTTAAAATTGATATGCAAGTGAGGTAATACTTTATCTAATCCAAAAATAAAAAGTGCCCCTAATGAAAATCCAATTGCCGCGGGAAAAACTTTAACAAAACCTTCTCCTTCACTCATTTCTATTGCAGGTGAAAGCAAACTCCAAAAACTAGCAGCAACCATAACTCCTCCAGTAAAACCAAGCATGCCATCTAAAAAGGCCCTNTTCATAGATCTAAAAATAAAGACGAAAGATGCCCCTAAAGCCGTTACTCCCCANGTAAATAGAGTCGCATAAAAAGCACCTGTCACTGGNTCTATACTTGAAAAAAAATCTAATATGGGTTGCATGATTAAAAATNTAGCNGCTAAATTAGCTTTAAAAATACTTAGAANCAATTTAAATAANAGTTCCATTATTACATGAAAGAAACTAAAAATAAGTATGACTATATAATTTGTGGAGGAGGTGCTTCTGGTCTTGTATTAGCTTCAAGAATATGTAATGATAATTACTTTGAGAAAAAGACTGTTTTATTAATTGAAAAGGAGAAAAAAAATACTAATGATAAGACCTGGTGCTTTTGGGAAAAAGGGAAAGGAGAATATGATGATATTATTTTTCAGAGCTGGCAAAATGCAAAATTCAAAACAAAGGATTTTAAATTAAATTTCTCATTTAACCCCTTTATTTATAAAATGATAAAGAGTAAAGATTTCTACTCTTTTATGAAAAAAAAATTAANNCCCCATTCACAACTGAATCAAGTCAAAGAAAAAGTTGTTAAAATAAATTCCAAACTTAACCAAGTTATAACTGATAAGAACACATACCAAGCAGATAAAATTTTTTCTAGTATTTATAATCCTGAAATCNTTAAAAGTCAGAGAAAATTTCCGGTACTTATTCAGCATTTTTTTGGCTGTATAATCGAAACCAAAAAGAATTGCTTTAATAAGGGGGAAATAGATTTTATGAATTTTGATATNCCGCAAAAAAATGAAACAAGGTTTATTTATGTTTTACCGGAATCAAATAATAGAGCACTAATAGAATATACCCTTTTCTCTAAAANTTTACTCCCTGATAAAGAATATCTTGAAGAAATAAAAAAATATATTAATTCAATTGATACAGGAGACTATAATATTGTTGAAAATGAAAAAGGACAAATCCCTATGACTTGTTTTAGGTTTGATAATTATAACACTAAAGATCTCATACATATTGGAACAGCNGGAGGCTGGACAAAAGCTAGTACAGGTTANACTTTTTCAAGAATTAATGAAAAAAGTAAAGAATTAATACGCCACTTAAAAAAAGAAAAACCTCTGAATACATTCAATCAAATCAACAGATTTTGGTTTTATGATTTAATCTTTTTAGATGTACTGTATAGATATAATTTTTTGGGTAATAAACTTTTTGAAAAAATGTTTCAAAAAAATAATCCAAAAACCATTTTCAAATTCTTAGATGATAAGAGTAATTTTTGGGAAGAGCTTAAAATAATTAGCTCTTTCCCTTTTGGTATATTTCTAACTGCTTTTTTTAGAAGAATTTTTAAAGTCAATTAAACTTATTTTTCTCTTTTCATTAACCACCTAACAAGGTTTATGAAAATTTTCTTTTTTTCATTATTAATTGACAATAATTTAATTTTTTGCTGNGCNCTTTCTGAATAANAATTTATCATTTCTTTTGTGCTATCTTTTGCTCCTGAATCAATATATATTTTATTTGCCTCATTAATTTTTTCTATGGGNTTTNNTTTTTCTNCAACTGTANTNAAAATTTTTTTNATNNTTTTTTGNTGTNCTAAATCNCCTCTTTTTAAAATCNNATGATATAAAATAGTTTTNTTATTCCTTAATATGTCACCTCCNATTNTTTTNCCAAAATCTTCAGATTTTCCAAATGAATCTAAATAATCATCTTGAAATTGAAATGCAATTCCCATTTCTATTCCAAATTCGTAAAGTAAATTACAATCCTTCTGACTCGCTCCACCTATAATTGCTCCCATTTTAAGACAGCAGCCAATTAAAACAGCTGTTTTTAATCTAGTCATATGAATATAATTATCTAAATTAAATTCATTGTTTTTTTCAAAATCTAAATCATATTGCTGACCTTCACAAACTTCAGCAGCAGTTTTATTTAATAAATGAAATAATTTTTTAAAAAGAGGATCAGGATAACTTTCAAGAACTTTATATGCTTGAATTAACATTGCGTCTCCTGATAAAATAGCAGTATTTAAATCCCATTTTTTATGAACAGTAATCACGCCTCTTCTCAGAGCAGCTTCATCCATAATATCATCGTGTACTAATGTGAAATTATGAAATATTTCAACCGATAAAGCGGAATCAAGCGCATCATTGGGATTTGAGCCAAATACGTCGGCACTTAACAAAGTTAATATTGGCCTTATTCTTTTGCCCTTAATTTCCATAAGATATCTTATGGGATCATATAAATTATTTGGAGACTTATTAATCTTAAAGTTTTTAAAGTGGTCATCAAATAAAACTTGATAGGTTTTGAAAAAATCCAGCATGAAATAAGAATATATTTTTGGGGAAAGTAAAAAAAACTTTGGAAACTTTTGTTGTTTTAATAGTTTCTTTATTAAATTCGCCAAAATTTAAAGAATAACTTAAGAATTGGTGTAACCAATTTTTTTAATGAAAAAAGAAATTATAAATATTGCCTCCTTCCTTTTTTTACAATATGGTTGTAAAAACGTTACTATGGACGATATAGCCAATGAAATGTCTATTTCCAAAAAAACAATTTATACACATTTTAAGAACAAAACAGATCTAGTTAAGGCAGGTGTTTTTAAAATTTTTAAAGATGTTAACTCAAGGGTTTCAAGTGTGCAGAAAAAAACTANAAATCCTATAATATCTCTTTATGAAATTAAAAAGGTTGCTTTTGAATTTTTAAATAAAGATAATGAGTCACAGAGATACCANCTTCAAAAATATTATCCNAAAATTTTTGCTGAGATTAAAAAAAAGGAATTTGAAACTATGCTTGGNAATTTTGAAAATAATTTAACTGAAGGAATTAAAATGGGNTTTTTNAGNAAATCCATAAGTCCTAAATTTCTNTCAAGGATATATATAAANGGCTTGCAAGGAGTAAGAAATATAGAATTATTTCCCCCAAAAGATTTTAAAATATTAGACTTGCTAGAAAGCTACATTGATTATCATTTAAGATCAATAGTAACAAAAAAAGGGCTGGCNTTTTTAGAAAAAAATAAACTNCGAATAAAAGATGAAAATTAAAAAATTATTCTTTTTCATAATTTTTANAGGGATTTTTGCAAATGCNCAAAATTTCCCAAATTCACTCACTTTAGATGAAGCGATCGAATATGGNATAAATAATAATTTTTCAGTTAAAAATGCTAATAGAGAAATTGAAAAAGCACAAAAAGACAGGTGGAGNACAATAGCAATAGGACTTCCTCAAATTTATGCAGAAGTAAATTACCAAAACTTTCTAGANATGCCAGTATCGCTTNTCCCTGCNGAATTTTTTGGAGGACAATCAGGAGAATTTGCAGAAATTAGTTTTGGAACTAAACAAAAAATAGTTGGATCTGTTAGGATGGATCAANTAATTTTTGACGGCTCATATATTGTTGGTTTAGAAGCNAGTAAAATTTTTCTTAAAATTTCAGAAAATATTTATGAAAAAACTACACTAGAGACAAAAAAGATAATTGTAAATAATTATNCAGCTGCATTATTAGCAGGNGAAAATGTAAAATTACTTAATAAGAACAAAAAAAAATTAGAAGANAATGTTTCTGAAATCCATCAATTATTTAAAAACGGATTTGTAGAAGAAGAAAGCGTTGAACAAATTCAGCTAACATTAGCAAATATTAATACCCAATTAAAATATGCTGTAAACTTGAGTAAAATAATTCATGAAATGCTAAAATTCAANCTTGGTATTCCTGTTGAAAAAAAAGTAGTTCTTAGTAGTCAAATTTCNGAAATTATAGATGAATCAAATTTGATTTTTGAANATCAAAATAATTTTAATATTTCAAATAATATTGATATTAAAATAGCAGAAAATAATTTTCTTTCAGAGTCTCTTTTATACAAGTATGAAAAATCAAAATTTTTGCCCAGNCTAAAAGCCTTTATAAATGGNTCCTATACNGGAAATAATGAAAAATTTGATTTTGCAAAAAATAATCAGAAATGGTTTGGTTCTTCACTTTTTGGATTAAGTCTTGATATNCCANTGTTTAGTTCATTTTCAAAAAAAGTGAATTCTCAAAAAGCNAAAATAAGTATGCAGCAGGCTGAAACAAAACTTAATGAAACTCAATATCGGATAAGAATGGAAATTGAAACAGCTTTAAATGATTATCAACTTGCAATCGAAAATTATTTTACTGAAAAAGAAAATCTTGGATTAGCAGAACGTATTGAAAATAAAAATCAAGTGAAATATTTTGAGGGCATGGTAGGTAGTTTTGAATTAAGACAAGCCCAACTTCAACTCTATAGTTCGCAAAGCAAATATCTTAGCTCAATTCAAAATTTAATTGAAAGAAAAATAAATCTAGAAACACTTATAAACTCAACCAACGATAACCTAAAAAAATGAAAAAATTATTTATTTTAATTATTGCTGTTTCTTTTACTTTTAGCTGTACAGAAAGGAAAAATAATGATATAAAAAATATTGACTATAATGATATTTCTGATTTGAGGATAGCTAAGGAAAGCTATAACGACAAGCTAACTTCTCTTAATAATGAATTAGATAAAATTAATTCTGCAATTTCTAAATTAGATGAAAATGAAAGACTTCAAATAATTACAATCTACNANATAAAGGAAGAGCCTTTTAATCATTTTATTGAAGTGCAAGGAGATATAAAATCTAGGAAAAATTTAATACTTCTCCCCGAATTAAATGGGATTTTGAAGAATCTTTATGTTGAGGAAGGAGATCAAGTAAATGAAGGAGATCTATTGGCTGAAATAGATGATTCTGGGCTTAAAAATCAACTGTCTCAACTTGAACTTCAAGCAGAACTATCTAGAATAAAATTTAATAGAATCAAAAATCTGTGGGAACAAAAAATTGGTTCAGAAATTGAATATTTAGAAGCTAAAACGATATATAAAACTCAACAAAAAATTGTGGCCCAATTAAAAGAACAACTTAAAAAAACAAAGATTTTTGCTCCTTTTAAAGGATCTATAGATGAGATAATCTCTAATACAGGATCAAACTTAATTGCTGGTTTAACTCCTATTTTAAGAATTGTCAATCTTGAAAATCTTTATATTGAAGCCGATGTTCCAGAAAAATATTCTAGAACAATTAAAACTGGAATTTCATTAATTGTTAATGTTCCAATGATAGAGAAATCATATGAAACTAAAATAAAACAAGTTGGTAATTTTATTAATCCTAGCAATAGAAGTTTTAGAATTGAAGCTCCAATTATAAATCTAGATAAANCTCTAAAGTTAAATCTAACCACCAAATTAAAGATCAATGACTATTCAAATCCAAAATCAATTTTGATTCCACTTAGGATTTTAAAAGAAGATGCCAAGGGAAATTTTTATGTCTTTAAACTTGTTGAGACTGAAAAAAAGAACATTTTTATTAGTGAAAAAGTTTTTATTACCGTAGGCGAAGATGATGGCAATAAAATTGAAATTACAAATGGTTTATCTGATGGTGATATTATTATAGATGAGGGGGCTGAAAGAATTCAGGATAATCAAAAAGTTAAAATTGCACAGACTAGTTTACAATAAAAAAAAATGAAAAACAANGAGTTTTTNTTATCCAGTTGGGCAATTGATCACAAGAAAATCATTTATGTAATCATTTCTATCTTTTTTATTCTTGGAATAAATTCTTACAGGACTATGCCAAGAGAAGATTTTCCAGAAGTTAATGATACTCGTGTTTTTGTAACGGCTGTTTTCCCTGGGAATACAGCAGAAGATATAGAGCGATTAATAGTAGACCCTCTTGAAGAAGTCTTAAGAGGTGTCTCAAATATGGTGAATTTAACATCAAAATCAGAAGAAGATTTTGCTGCAATAACCATAGAGTTTGACGAAAACATAACAATAGATTTAGCAAAACAAAAAACCAAAGATTTAGTTGATGGTGTAGTTTCAGGACCTGATTGGCCAATTTTCAATAATGCTAAAGTTGAGCCATCGATTTTTGAGTTTGACTTTTCGGAATTAATTCCTATGCTAAACATAAGTTTGATTGGCGACTATCCCATAGAAAAATTGAAAGAATATGCAGAATTTCTTGAAGAAAAAATTGAAAGATTACCGCAAATTAAAGCTGTAGATATAAGAGGAATTCAAGATTTTGAAGTTGAAGTAGCAGTTGACATTTACAAAATGACTGCTTCAAAAATTAGTATGAATGACGTAATAAAATCTATTCAAGACGGAAACAACACCATTTCATCCGGAAGTATAATAGGTGATGGCAAAAGAAGAAATGTTCGCCTAGTAGGTGAGATCCAAAATCCTGCAGAACTTGAAAACTTTGTAATTAAGAGTGAAAAAGGTGCTGTTTATTTGAGTGAAATTGCAAAAGTTTCTTTTAATGAAAAAGATCCTACTTCATATGCTAGATCTTTTGGGAATAAAGTTGTTTTATTGGATGTAAAAAAAAGGGGAGGTAAAAATTTAATTGATGCTTCTGAAAAAATTAGATTAATAATAAAAGATCTGAAAAAAAGCTACTTCCCAGAAAATTTAAAAATCGGAGTTTCAAATGATCAATCAAGTAGNACNTTGAATTTAATAAATGATTTTGTTAATAATATCATTTTTGGNGTCATTTTAGTNATTACTGTATTGATGTTTTTTCTAGGTTTTAGAAATTCNCTTTTTGTTGGNTTTGCAATTCCTATGTCAATGTTTATGTCATTTGCATTAATATCAATGCTTGGTTATACAATGAATAGAATGATTCTATTTGGACTTATNATGGGNNTAGGAATGCTTGTAGATAATGGAATAGTTGTNGTAGAAAATGTCTACCGCTTAATGGAAAAAGAGGGNATGTCAAGAATTCAGGCTGCTAAAGCTGGGATAGGAGAAATTGCTTATCCAATTATTTTTTCTACTGCAACAACAGTTGCCGCATTTGTGCCTCTTGGTTCTTGGCCNGGAGTAATCGGTGAGTTTATGATTTTTTTCCCAATAACACTTTCGATTGTTTTAGGTTCATCCCTTATCGTTGCCCTATTATTTAATTCAATGTTAGTTTCAGAATTCATGCAAATATCTGATAGTGAAATGAGTAAAAAAAGTTTGTATAGATTAACACTAATCCTAGGAGGTTTAGGAATAATCTTGATTTTTAATAAAGGTGAAATTAGAGGAATTGGAACACTTATGATCCTTATCACATTATCTTTTTGGGCCTATAAATATTTCATAAGGAAACTAGCAATAAAATTTCAAAAAACTTTTTTAGTTTGGCTAGAGAATAAATATCGAAAATTTCTTTCATTTGCTCTTTCTGGATCNAACCCCTACAGATTTTTATCAGGAACCTTCATTTTATTACTCAGTTCCTTTGTGTTAATGGGTATTTTACCACCTAAGGTTGAATTTTTCCCTAGTGCTGANCCAAATCAAATTATAACCTANATAGAATATCCTGAAGGAACNAGTATNNACAAAACAAATAAAGTAACCAAAGAAATTGAAAATNAAATTTATTCCATAATAAATTCTGAGAAATATAAATATGANAATTTCAATTTTATGATTGAAGATGGNGTGGCTCAGGTTGGAGANGGTGCTGGAAACACNGAATCTGATAGTGGNCCTTCAAATGAAATGCCTCATAAAGCAAAGNTAGTTTTATCAATGCGAGAATTTAAATTTAGGNAAGGTCTATCAAGCGAAAAATTGAGAAGTGAAATTCAACAAAAATTAAAAAGTAAGTATCCTGGACTGTCAATTTCTGTTGAAAAAGACCAAACAGGTCCCCCCGTTGGATATCCCATTAATATTGAAATTAGCGGAAGAGACTATGATCAGCTTATTAATACTGCGGAATCAATAAAAAATTTCATTAACATAGAAAATGTAACTGGAATTGAAGAATTAAAGATTGATGTTAATAAAAATAAACCTGGTTTAAAAGTAAGTCTAGATAGGAAAAAAGCTGGAGAACTCGGAGTCTCTAGCTCTATGGTTGGACGTCAATTGAGGGCATCTATTTTTGGAGGAAAAGCAGGAATCTACAAAAAACAGGGTGATGATTATGATATAAATGTTCGCTTTGAAAAGAAATATCGATATGATAATAATGCATTATTTAATCAAAATGTAACATTTAGAGATCAAGCAACCGGAAAAATTAAAGAAGTTCCCATTGCATCAATGGTCTCTCTTAAAAACACTTCTTCTTTTAGTGCAATCAAGCATAGAAATCTCTCTCGAGTTGTAACTCTTTATTCTCCTGTTTTAGCTGGTTTTAATGCAAATGAAGTAGTAGGGAAAACCAAAGAAATACTTGATAATTATGACATCCCAAAAGGTGTAAGTTTTAAATTCACAGGTGAAATGGAAAAGCAAGAGGAAAATATGGCTTTTTTATCAATTGCCTTACTTACAGCTATTGGTTTAATTATGTTGTTACTAGTTTTCCAATTTAATTCAATTTCTAAACCAATTATTATTTTAATTTCAATTTTTCTAAGCTTTACAGGAGTTTTAATGGGATTAATAATTTTTGATATGACCTTTGTTATAATGATGACAATGATGGGAATTATAGCACTTTCAGGTATAGTTGTGAATAATGGCGTTGTTTTATTAGACTATATTCAACTCCTAATTGATAGAAAAAAAATTGAATTAAAAATTGAAGAAAAGGAAGCTCTCCCAATAGAACATGTTAAAGAAGAAATAATAAATGGGGGAAGTGCAAGACTAAGGCCTGTAATTTTGACGGCTATTACAACAATTTTAGGATTAATTCCTTTGTCAATTGGTCTAAATCTTGACTTTTTCTCTTTATTTTCTGAGTGGGATCCAAGAATTTATCTCGGTGGTGATAACGTTGCTTTTTGGGGACCATTAGCAAAAACTGTAATTTTTGGTCTATCTTTTGCCACTTTTCTCACATTAGTTATAGTCCCATCAATCTTCTTGATATTATACAAATTAAACTTAAAAATTAAAAAAGTATTCTAAATATTACTTTTATATAATAGAAAGAAGGGGTTCTTATTACCTTTGTAATTAATCTGTAAAAAATGTTAAGATCGCATACATGTGGTGAGCTAACAAAAACTCATTTAAATAAAAAAGTAACTCTTAGTGGTTGGGTTCAAAAAATAAGAAATAAAGGATTTATTGTCTGGATAGATCTAAGGGACAGGTATGGTATGACCCAACTTGTTTTTGATGAGCAAAGAACTCCTAAAGATGTTTTTAAAAAATCCCTTCTTTTAGGAAGAGAATATGTAATCCAGATAGAAGGAACAGTCTTAGAAAGAGAATCTAAAAATCCAAANCTCTTTACAGGTGAAATTGAAATNTTGGTTCAGAAATTAAATATTTTAAACNAATCTGTAATTCCTCCTTTTACAATTGAAAATCAAACTGATGGCGGTGAAGAACTTAGAATGAAATANAGGTATCTTGATATTAGAAGAAATCCCGTACGTAAAAATCTAATTTTTAGNCACAAGGTTACNATGGAGATCAGAAATTTTTTATCTGATGCTAATTTCATAGATATAGAAACACCATACCTTATCAAATCTACTCCTGAAGGAGCAAGAGATTTTGTTGTTCCATCNAGAATTAATCCTGGTGAATTTTATGCCTTGCCCCAATCTCCACAAACTTTTAAGCAGCTATTGGTTATAGGGGGAATTGACAAATACTTCCAAATTGTTAAATGCTTTAGAGACGAAGATCTTAGAGCTGACAGGCAGCCTGAATTTACTCAAATTGATTGTGAAATGGCCTTTGTTGAACAAGATGATATTCTTGTCCAATTTGAAGAAATGATGAAACATTTATTGAAAAAAATAAAAGGTGCCGAAATTAACTCTTTTCCAAAATTGACATATTCTGAATCTATAAGTCGGTTTGGGTCTGATAAACCTGATATTAGATTTGGAATGGAACTTAGTTATTTAGATGAAGTACTAAAAAATAAAGGTTTTGACGTTTTTGATAAAAGTGAAACAATTATTGGAATTTCAGTTCCGGGAGCTTCTTCATACACTAGAAAAGAAATTGATTCATTAATTGAATGGGTTAAAAAACCTCAAATAGGTTCAAAAGGATTGATTTGGATAAAATATTTAAATGATAAAAGTTTTAAATCTTCAATTGATAAGTTCTTTTCAAATGATGATTTTCAAAAAACTATCAAAAAAACAAAATCAAATCCTGGAGATCTAATTCTTATAATGGCAGGTGAAACAAAATCTACCCAAAATCAAATGGGAATGCTTCGCCTAGAAATTGCAGAAAGGTTAGATCTAAGAAACCCAGAATCGTTTGCGCCTTTATGGATAATAGATTTTCCTCTTTTAAAATGGGATGAGGATGATAAGAGATATCATGCAATGCATCATCCTTTTACTTCTCCCAAATCTGAAGATTTAGATCTACTTGAAACAGATCCTTTAAAAGTTAGGGCAAACGCACATGATTTGATTTTAAACGGAAATGAAATTGGAGGAGGTTCAATTCGTATACATGATTCAAAACTTCAAAAAAAAATGTTTTCACTTTTAGGCTTTTCAGAAAAAAAATCAAAAGAACAATTTGGGTTTTTAACGGATGCCTTTAAATATGGGGCCCCACCACATGGTGGTATTGCTATTGGTCTTGATAGATTAGTGGCAATTTTAGGGGGAAGTGAAACAATAAGAGATTTTATAGCTTTCCCAAAGAACAATTCTGCTAGAGACATTATGATTGACGCTCCTTCTAAGTTGGAAAAAGATCAATTAAAAGAACTAGATTTGAAATCATTTAATAAATAAAGTTTTTTGGTTATGAAATTATTGTTAAGGTTCTTGTTTATAATTATTTTAACATTAATGACTTATGGGTTTTACCTAAATAAAAACGAGATGCCTTATGGAGAAAAATTTATTGGGGTTTCTGTATTTATTGGTGCTTTTATCTATATGCCTTTTTTTTTATTCTATCGATGGAAAGATAAATCCCTTAAAGATTACACTCTTACAGAGGAAAACATAAAAAAAATCAAAAATAGTAATCAAAAAAAATAGAATTTTATTTGGTTTCTTTTTTAAAATCTTATTTTTGCGGTAAAATAATATAATATATGACTGGCACAGTTAAATTTTTTAATGTTTCCAAAGGTTACGGTTTCATCACTAATGATGAAACATCAGAAGATATTTTTGTTCATGTATCTGCTCTTGAAGGATTAACAATTAAGGAAGGAGATAAGGTTGAATATACTGAAGAAGACGGCGACAAAGGTAAGCTTGCTTCTAAGATATCTATACTGTAATTTATAATTACAATCCTTTTTTATTTACTAGAAAATACTCTATCCCCTTCGAGCTCTAAAAAAAGCCTTTAATAGATTGGAGGATTCATTCTCCATTATCCCTTTAGTTATTTTAGTTTTTGGGTGAAGACTGATATTATTTTTCCTAAATCCATTTTTTGGATCGGAAGCAGCGTAAACTATTCGGTCTAATTTGGACCAGAATAATGCTCCCATACACATTATACAGGGCTCAAGGGTTACATATAGAGTACAATTAGACAGGTATTTACCATTTAAAAAATTAGAAGCAGAGGTAATAGCTTGCATTTCTGCATGAGCTGTAACATCATTTAACTTCTCAGTTAAATTATGTGCTCTGGCAATAATTCTTTGATTAATTGTTACAACTGCTCCAACAGGGATTTCTCCCTCAAAATAAGCCTTCTTAGCTTCCTGAATCGCTTGGCCCATAAAATAGTTATCATCAAATAAAATTTTCATCTCATATAATTTAAACAAAATCCATTTACTATTAAAGATTTGATGTGTTTTATTGTAAAGCTTTTTTTAGATTTAAATTAAATTTGTAAAATGTCTAAGAGACTTTTCTTGTTAGATGCATATGCTCTAATTTTTAGGGCTTATTACGCCTTTATAAAAAATCCTAGGATAAACTCAAAAGGAATGGATACTTCTGCCGTAATGGGCTTCATGAATTCTCTATTAGATTTAATAAAACGTGAAAATCCAGATTACATTGCTGTTTGCTTTGATAAAGGTGGATCAAAAGACCGAACAGAGATATTTCCAGAATACAAATCAAATAGGCATGAAACTCCTGAACCAATAATAATTGCTGTGCCATATATTAAAGAAATCTTGACGGTTATGAATATCCAGATAATAGAAAAAGAAGGGTTTGAAGCTGACGATATTATAGGAACAATAGCCAAACAAGCTGAAAAAGATGGATACACAACCTATATGGTAACTTCTGATAAGGATTTTGCTCAACTAGTTTCTAAAAATGTTTTTATGTACAGGCCTGCAAGAATGGGAAATGGCATTGAGATTTGGGGAATTGATGAGGTCAAAGAAAAATTCGAAATAACTGATCCCATTCAGGTTACTGATTATCTGGGCATGATGGGTGATAGTGTAGATAATATACCTGGATTACCAGGCGTTGGTGATAAAACAGCCAAAAAATTTCTTAAAGAATTTGGTGAAATGGAAAATCTTTTTAAAAATCTTGATAAGGTTAAAGGCAAACTAAAAGATAAAATTGAGTCTAACATGGATTTAGGCTTGCTTTCAAAAAAATTAGCAACTATTATAACTGACGTACCTGTAAAGTTTGAAGAAAAAAAATTTAAATTCATAGAACCTAATACCAATGATTTATTTAAAATTTTAGATGAATTAGAGTTCAGAAGAATTAAAGAAAATATTCATAAAATATTTGAAATAGATTCAAAAAGTAACTTATCCGAAAATAATAAAGAAAATCTTAAAAATGATTCTAAAAAATCTAATCCTCAACTAGATTTATTTAGTTCGTCCGCTTACAGTGAAAATCAAAAAGTAAGTCAAAATAAAAATACAATTCAGTCTTCTAAACACTTTTATCAATACATTAATTCTGATAAAGGAAAAGAAATATTACTAAATAAATTAATGCTTCAAAAATCGGTGTGTTTTGATACTGAAACAACCAACATAGATTCATTAAAAGCAGAATTAGTTGGAATAGCTTTTGCCTGGGAAGCTCATAAAGGGTATTATCTTCCCATTCCAAAAGAAAAGGAAAAGGCAAGAGAAGTAATTAATTTTTTTCGCCCTTTTTTTGAAAATAAACAAATTGAAAAAGTAGGCCATAACTTAAAGTACGATTTAAAAGTTCTCTCAAATTATGATGTGAAAGTGTTTGGGCCAATTTTTGATACAATGATTGCTCATCATTTGATAAATCCTGAAATGAGAAATAAGATGGATATTTTATCAGAAACTTATCTAAATTATATTCCTATACCGATAACTGATTTAATTGGAGAAAATAAAAAAAATCAAATAAGCATGGGAGAAGTAGATTTGGATAAACAAACAGCTTATGCTGTAGAGGACNCTGATGTAACACTTCAATTAAAAAAAATATTTGNAAAAAATATCATAGAAAAAAATGCTAATGAACTTCTTACAAAAGTTGAACTCCCTTTGCTAAGAATTCTTTCAGAAATGGAAATGGAAGGGATTTGTTTAGATAAAGAGTTTTTAAAGAAATTATCAAAATCTTTATCAAAAGAAATTATTGCTTTGGAAACTCTTATTTATAAAAAAGTAGGAGAAACCTTTAACCTTGCTTCTCCAAAACAATTAGGTGCTGTTTTGTTTGATAAGTTAAAACTTGTTAAAAACCCTAAAAAAACTAAAACTGGTCAATACTCCACCTCAGAAGAGATACTATCTACCCTTTCAAAAGATAATCAAATAGTTAGTGATATTCTTGAATGGAGGTCGCTTCAAAAAATCCAAAACACATATGTAACGGCACTGCCACTAGAGGTTAATGAATCAACAGGACGAATCCATACTATTTTCAATCAAACTGTTACTTCGACAGGTAGACTAAGTAGCAATAGACCTAATTTGCAAAACATTCCAATAAAAACAGAAAAAGGAAAAGAAGTTAGAAAAGCATTTGTTTCAAAAGATAAAAACCATGTCTTAATTTCTGCTGATTATTCACAAATTGAGTTAAGAGTTATAGCTGCCCTAAGTTCTGATTTTAATATGATTAATGCNTTTAATGATAAAAAAGATATTCATTCTTCAACTGCGGCAAAAATTTTTAATATACCAATTGATAAAGTTACGCGAGAACAAAGAACAAATGCTAAAACCGTAAACTTTGGAATTATTTATGGGGTTTCAGCTTTTGGGTTAAGTCAGCAAACAACTCTAAATAGAACAGAATCTAAAGATCTTATAGAATCTTACTATAAAACCTACCCNAAACTCAGAGATTTTATTTCTAATCAAATTTCCTTTGCCAGAGAAAACGGATACGTAGAAACGATCTTAGGAAGGAGACGATATTTAAATAATATAAACTCTCAAAATTCAATAATTAGAAGTGCTGACGAAAGGAATGCTGTAAACAGTCCCATTCAGGGAAGCGCCGCAGACATAATTAAATTAGCAATGATTGGAATTCAAACAAAAATAAATGATGCTAAATTAAGATCAAAAATGCTCCTTCAAGTTCATGANGAACTNATTTTTGAAGTCCCTAAAAATGAAATCCCACAAATGAAAGAAATAATTAAATTTGAAATGGAAAATGCATTCCCTTTATCTGTACCATTATCAGTTGAAATTGGTGAAGGAGAGAATTGGCTNAATGCACACTAAGTCTTTAATAACTATTTCTAATTCATGAAACACAAAATATCATTGAGGATAAAAATCATTTTTCTACTCATAATAGCTTCCTGTAACTCTGATGATAATGATGAATTGCCTACTNCTGTCAAAGTTGAAGAATTCTCATTAAACCCTAATTCAACTGGATTATTCAAATTTTCTCCATTAGGATTTTATAGTGATAAAGAGATAAATGTTTATTACCATATCCCTCCTGGGGATGTTAAAAATCTACCTATTTTATTATCACTTCATGGAGGAAATAGAAATGCAGATGATTACAGAGATTGTTGGATAGATATGTCAAATAGCAATGGATTTATGGTTTTTGCTCCTGAATTTAATGATATAAACTTTCCTTCAGGTGATCAGTATAATTTAGCAAATATTTTTCAAGATGGTGATAATCCTAGTCTTGAAACATATAATTCTACTGAAAAATGGACATTTTCTATATTAGATCAGTTATTTGATCACATAATAAAGGTTTTTGATGGAAATCAAATAAATTACAATGCTTGGGGGCATTCTGCAGGAGCTCAATTTCTTCATCGCTTTGTTATCTATAAGCCAGAGAGTAAATTAAATATAGCTGTATGTTCTAATGCTGGTTGGTATACTGTTCCTGAAAAAGGGATTTCTTTTCCCTATGGCCTAGATAAAGGTCAATTAGATGATTCTGTCCTTAAAAAAGCGTTTTTAAAAAAGCTATATGTTCATCTTGGTGAAGAAGATACTAATCCAAACTCTTCTTCTCTAAGACATAATGAAATTGTTGATACCCAACAGGGGATTACAAGAAGAGCAAGGGGCAGATATTTTTACAAAACTGCTAAAGAAAATGCTGAAATTTTAAATACTGAATTTAATTGGATTAAAACACAAGAGGTTAAAGAAGTTGCTCATGATTATGAATTAATGGCAAGAGATGCACTTCAATATTTCCAAAATAAATAAATAAATAGAAAATTCCCCAAAAATAAAAAATGTAAAAAGCCTTTTGAAAAAAATGGAATAATTGTACATTTGCTGCCTTTAAAAGTAGAATTAGTGAATACTTTGAGTTATAAAACGGTTTCAAAAAAGCCAAAAGAGGTAATAAAAGAATGGGTCATAATTGATGCTGATAAAATTCCATTAGGAAGGGTTGCGTCCATTAGTTCAATTATGCTTAGAGGTAAAAACAAACCATATTTTACTCCTCATGTTGATTGTGGCGACAATGTTATAATAATTAACGCTGAGAAAGTCGCTCTAACAGGTAAAAAGTGGAAACAAAAACAGTATGTAAGATATACTGGATACCCAGGTGGTCAAAAATTTTTAAGCGCTGAAGAAGTACAAAAAAAAGATCCAAAGAAAATTATTGAAAAAGCTGTAAAAGGCATGCTGCCAAAAAACAAATTGGGTTCTGCCATATATAAAAATCTTAAGGTTTTCATTGGAGATAACCATGGACATGAAGCGCAAAAACCAAAAAAAATTGATTTAAAAGATTTAATATGACAGAGATCATTCATACAATTGGTAGAAGAAAAACATCTGTTGCTAGATTATTTTTAAATAAAGGCAAAGGAAAGATTATGATTAATGATAAAGAGATGGAAAAATATTTTCCGCTTCCAACTCTTCAATACAAAATATTGAAACCATTATCTCTGACAAATAGTGAAAAGATTTATGATCTTAAAGTCACTGTAAAAGGTGGTGGAATTAATGGTCAGGCTGAAGCAATTCAATTAGCTATTTCTAGAGCACTTTGTAAGACAAATGATGAAAATCATTCTCTCCTTAAACCTGAAGGGCTTCTTGGTAGAGATCCAAGGATGGTTGAAAGGAAAAAATTTGGTCAGAAAAAAGCTAGAAAAAAACATCAATTCTCAAAGAGATAATTTGTTTAATTTGAAACATTTAATTTATATAAAAAATAATTTGCTACTTAACCATCAAGGTGGATATTAGTTTAGTACCTAAATAAGTTTTGAGCTTATTGCTACTATTAAAGAGATTGTAAACTAAAAAATTATGGCAAAAACAGAAATCAATGAACTACTTAAAGCTGGTGTCCACTTTGGACATTTAACNAGAAAGTGGAATCCAAATATGGCTCCATTTATTCATATGGAACGTAATGGAATTCACATAATCAGTCTTTATAAAACTTTAGCTAAACTTGAAGAAGCCTCAGAATCACTAAAAAAAATTGCTNTCTCTGGAAGGAAAATTCTGTTTGTAGCAACNAAAAAACAAGCAAAAGATATTGTTGCAAAATATGCGAAAGAATTAAACATGCCATACATAACTGAAAGATGGCCTGGAGGAATGCTAACAAATTTTGTAACTATTAGAAAAGCTGTTAAAAAAATGGCCGCCATTGATCGCATGAAAACTGATGGTTCATTTGAAACATTGTCAAAAAAAGAAAAACTTTTGGTTGATAGACTCCGCTCAAAACTAGAAAAAAATCTTGGATCAATAACTGATATGACANGATTGCCTGGTGCAATATTTGTTGTTGANACAATAAGAGAAAAAATAGCTATTAGAGAAGCCAGAAAATTAAAAATTCCAATTTTTGCAATGGTTGATACAAATTCGGATCCTAAAGATATTGACTTCCTTATTCCTTCAAATGATGATGCAACTAAATCAATAGAAAAAATATTTTCCATTATAAGTAAATCAATTGAAGAAGGTNTAAATCAAAGNAAAAAGGAAAAAGAAGAACAAGAGCAAATAAAAGCTAAAGAATCTGAGGAAAAAGTTAAAGATCAAGAAAAAGATAATGACGTTCAAAAAAAATCTTCAGAAAAAGAAAAATCCTAAAGATAATTAACCTAAAACATTCTTAAATTGAAAATTACTGCATCNGAAGTTAATAAACTAAGAAAGTCTACTGGTTCAGGTATGATGGACTGNAANAAGGCATTAGAGGAATCTGGTGGGGACTATGAGAAAGCTATTGAAATTTTGAGAAAAAAAGGCCAAAAAGTTGCNTCGAATCGTGCAGACAGAGAATCTTCAGAAGGTGTTGTCCTTGCAAAAGTAAATGCAGATAANACTTCAGGAGTTATTATATCTTTAAATTGCGAAACAGACTTTGTTGCCAGGAATCAGGATTATTTAAGACTTGCTAATGAGCTATCTGAGCATGCTTTATCTTTTGATACTCTAGAAAATTTTCTATCAAGTACATATAACAATTTGTCTGTATCAGAAAAATTACTTGAACAAACTGGTGTTATAGGTGAAAAAATTGAGATTGGTACATTCAAAAAAATTACTGCACCATATGTTGGCTATTACATACACAATGGTAATAAAATAGCATCAGTTATTGGTCTTTCTGGAATTATTAAGGATGCTGATGAAATATCTAAAAATATTTCGATGCAAGTAGCTGCAATGAATCCTATTGCATTGGACGAAAATAATGTCCCATTTGAAATTGTCCAAAAAGAAATTGAAATTGCAAAAGACCAACTAAGAAAAGAAGGCAAACCTGAAGAAATGCTGGAAAAAATATCTCAAGGTAAAATGAAAAGATTTTTCAAAGACAATACTTTAATTAATCAATCTTATATAAAAGATAATAGTATGTCTGTAGGAGATTATTTAAAACTTTCCGATCCAGACCTGAAAATTACTGATTTTAAAAGATTTTCTCTGACTTAATACTTTTCTAAAACTCAAAATGGAAGATCATCTTCAGCATCGTTCTCATCATCATTTTGAATATCTAGTGGGGGAACTGAATCATTCTCAGGAGAGTCTTCAAAATTAATTTCCTCAATTCTCCACCCTTGTATTGAATTAAAATATTTTGTTTCTCCTTCAGGATTAACCCATTCTCTTCCACGAAGATTAATTCCAATTTTTACACCCTGTCCTAATTGGAAATTATCAAGTAAACTACACTTGTCTTGAATAAACTCAATTAATAAACTCTGAGGATACTGTTCTTGTGTTGTAATCACAANCTCCCTTTTACGAAAACCACTTTCNCCATATGTTTTCACTTCATCTATCCACTTAATTTTACCAGTTACTTCCATTTTTTTATTTTTTAATTAAAGCAAAAGTATGAAAACTTTTAAGGATTAATCAATCTGAAACCATTTCTATAATTAGATTATATTAGTAGTGTTTATACTTTTTCAAAATGATTTCCAAAATAAANATGAATCCTAAAAAATTTTGGCCTGTAATATTTTTTATTATAGTAGCTTTCATTTTATGGAATACATATGTTTTATTTCAAACTGTAAAAAATGAAGAGAGAAAAAAAATTAAGCTNTGGGCAATGGCTCAAAAAGAATTAATACAGAGTAATTCTCCCAGTAACATTACCTTTGAAGTACTTCAACAGGTCGCAATTAATCCAATAATTCAAGTAGACGACAATGAGAAAATCATAGGACATAAAAATATTGATTGGAATCCTAATAAAAAAGATTCATTGGAACTATATAATCAACTTAAAAAAATTAAAAAAGAGAATGAGCCCATTTTAATAAAATATCAAGACAGTATTAATAAAACCATTATTATAAATCAGAAAGTATATTATGGTGATTCTTTAATGCTAAAAAAATTACAATATTACCCCTTAGCTCTTTTACTGATAATTTTACTTTTTGCAATAGTTGTATATTTTATTTTCTGGACCGCTAAAATATCAGAACAGAATCGACTTTGGGCAGCAATGGCAAAAGAAACTGCTCATCAAATTGGAACTCCTTTATCCTCTCTTTTTGGATGGATTACACTTTTTAAAGAAAAAAAGNACAATAAAAATTTTCTTTTGCTTGAGATAGAAAAAGACCTTGAAAGATTAAAAATAATTACTAACAGATTTTCAAAAATAGGCTCAATNCCTAATTTAAATTCTACTGATATAGTTCTTGTAACTAATAAAACTCTTTCATATTTATCCAAAAGATTGTCAAAACTTATAGCTGTTAATGTATTAATTCCAAAAAAGAAGATAATGATTCCTCTTGACCCTGAATTATACAGTTGGACTTTGGAAAANATTATTAAAAATGGAATAGATTCAATGAAAGGGANGGGTAATATCAATTTTTTACTTAAAGAGGGAAAGGATAGTGTTANTATAGAGATAACTGANTCTGGATCAGGAATTCAAAAAAAAATGTATAGTAAAATTTTCTTGCCAGGTTATACCTCAAAGAAAACAGGTTGGGGGCTTGGTCTTTCCCTTGCAAAAAGAATAATTGTAGATTATCATAAAGGATTAATTGAAGTTAAAAAATCTAATCCTGGTAAGGGGACTACTATCAAAATAGTATTGAAAAAAAATTAAAAAAAACTATTTATTTTCTTAGCTAGTTTCTTAAATTCTTGATCAGTTAGTTTAACTTTTTTTTTGAAAGAAACATCTTCCATTACATTTATTGGGATTAAATGAACATGAGCATGAGGAACTTCCAGCCCAATTACCATCATACCTATTCTTTTACAAGGGATTGCTTTTCGCATTGCGCGAGCAACTTTTCTAGAAAAGATCATTAGCCTATTGTACTCCAACTCACTTAAATCAAAAATTTTATCAATCTGTTTTTTAGNGACACACAGAACATGCCCCTTTGTGTTGGGGTTAATNTCTAAAAAAGAGAAGCAATAATCATCTTCAAAAACCTTGTAGCTTGGAATTTCGCCTGAAATGATTTTTGAAAAAATAGTTTTCATTTGACTAATCTCTAGAAATAGAAACTATCTCTAGCTCTATTTTGCCATTGGGGACTTTAATCTTTGCAATATCTCCTACGCTTTTTCCTAAAATTCCCTTGCCTATTGGAGAATCAACAGAAATTTTACCAGCGTTAAGATTTGCTTCACTTTGAGCCACAAGCTTATACTTCATTTTAGCAGAAGGGCTTTGATTATTTTTAACTTCAACTGTCGAATGAATAAGAACTTTAGAATTNTCAAGTTGAGATTCATCTATTAATCGAGCATTTGCAATTAATTCCTCCAGTTTGGATATTTGNAATTCTAGCATTCCTTGAGCTTCTTTGGCTGCGTCATACTCAGCATTTTCACTTAGGTCTCCCTTATCTCTTGCTTCAGCAATCGCCATAGAGGCCTTTGGGCGTTCAATATCTCTAAGATTATTAAGTTCCCTTTTTAATTTTTTTAGTCCTTTTGNTGTATAGTAAGATACTTTACTCATTTTTTTTACGTTTCTTTAAAAAAGAAAAAATCCCTAAAATTGGGACCTATAACAAATATAAAAAATTTGAAAGATCTTTATAANAAGATAATCCTTAAAATTCTTTCTCTTTTTTTTCTTTTTTTTTCATGTTCAAAAGAAAAGATAGTAAGAAATCCCTACTTGATAACTCCAAAGTTTAATCTTGAAATTAATCTTAATCTCCCTCAATTTGANCAACTAAGATANGCTGGAGGTTCAATGAAAATTAATCAAGGTGGTTTAAATGGAGTTCTTGTTTTTAATATTAATGGTGAAAATTTTATNGCATGGGAAGCAACCTGTCCAAACCACATTCCAGAAGAGTGCTCAAAACTTGAAATTTTAGGACTATTATCTCAATGCAAATGTGAAAATTATAAATACAGTTTAGCAAATGGCCAATTGATTAATCCTGTTGAAAATCAAAAAACTAATTACCCTATGCACTATTATAGCNCNCTNTTTTCGAATAATCAATTAATTATNTCAAATTAAAAANANTGGANAATAGAATCAAGCAAGGTTTCTTTTTATTATTNATNTTTAGCNTAAGTTTTTCTTATTCTCAATTATTAGATTTAGACTATTCATTTAAAAGGAAAAGTGAAAGCCTTTTGAAAGTAGATCTTTTAAAACAATTTATGCTAAGTTATGATACAAATGGATCAATTGGTATGACAGCTGAGGCAATAAATATAAGGTATGTCTCAAAAAAAGGTGCAGATCTTTCTTTCTCATTAATTGCAACACAAATTCTTTATTTTGGAAGCAAGAGTGATAAGTTAAATTCATTTTCACAACTAATGAATCCTCTGGGAGGAAGGATTGGATCAATAATTTCTTTTAATCAACAAATAAGTTATAAAGATAAAGCCTCGTATAGTTTCACGTCGTCAATTGGAGAGCGAATGATTGTTTCTAATCCAATTGGAAATTCTGTTGGTTTTGGAAACAGATATTTCCTTAATACTCATGGAAGTTTGGGATTAATATATCAAAAACTTTTTAATGAAAATATTTTAGAAAATAAAAGTCTCATGTTATGGTTTTCTCCCCAGATTATTTTTAGCTATTCTAATAAAAATAATATAGAAAGGTTTTTTTTAAATGACTTAAAAACAAACTCTTATGGTTATTCTTCTGAACTAGGACTTGAATATAACAAAGTATTAAAAATAGGTTTATTGTTAAATCAATTCATAAATGTAGAAAATTCATCCAAATTAAAATTCCCAACTTTAAGAATAACAGTTAATTATAAATTGAAAAAAACTAAAATTTTAGATCTAAACCAACAATAAAATTGATACCTGCCTGGGGGTAATATCCAACTCCTTCAATTGTTTTTACCTCATTTGGTGATGACCAGTTATCATCATAGGTATAAAAATATCCATTTGAAACATACTTTTGATCAAATATATTATTGATCAATAGGCTTAAGCCTATCCCCTTTATTGTTTTCTTTGGCTTAAATTGATAACTTATATTTATATCATTAACAAAATAAGACTCCAATTGAGATTTTTTAGATTCAATATTGCTCATGTACTGCTCTCCAACAAATTTT
>NZZH01000021.1 GCA_002702405.1 Flavobacteriaceae bacterium
TAAGTTTTGGTTATCACCTCTTATTAATTTATTATAAAACCTGTTAAAAGGTACTATTATAAAATCTAGATTAACATTTCCTTTGTCTGAAGACGCTCTTTTGGTTAAAATATAAGCAAATGGAGAAAGAATTATAGTTGACACCCAACTAGCAATTATTGGAGACACACTATTATCTTCTGCCGCGTTTTTAGCAAAAATACCAATGTAGTGATAAGATAGAAAAATAATTATTGATAGTACCAGAGGTAATCCTAATCCTCCTTTTCGAATAATTGATCCAAGTGGAGCGCCAATTAGAAAAAGTAAAATACATGCAAATATTATGGTGTATTTTTCATGTAGAGTTATTTTATGAAGATTTAGAAGTTTTTGATATATAAAAAAATTCTTTTTTTTATTTTCTAGGCTTCGAATAACTTCTCCTATGCTATTTATTGCAAATTCAACTGATCTGAGTTTTCTCCACTTTAAATCATCTTTTACAAAGTTTAAAACATTTAAATTTAAAACACTATCAACTTTAAAAGATTCCTTATCTAAATAAGTTATCTTGGTTAAAAGACTTTTCTTTAAAAAATTTTCGCTAAAAATATTTTTCTTTTCATCATATTCCTTTTCAAGTGAATCAATGCTTTCTTCCAGTTGATAAGTTTTTTGCATTCTGAAAGTAGAGGTGTACTTTTCTCTATTCAGGTCGACGTTATTAAATTCAGACAAATCAATATTCATAATATATTCCTTGAAATGAGCTTTAGTATGATGATACCTTACTTTCTCTAATGGTTTATTTGATAAAACTTCTTCGTACCTATTTCCATCAAATAGAACTAATTGAAGATTAGCATCAGTTGTTTCACTTCTTAGCTCACCATTAGATGCCTTAATGACAATTCTATTTTTATTATCAGAGGTCTTTTCATGAATTATAACATCTTCTAATAATCTATCATCTTCTCCATGTTTTCTGTTTACTCGAATATTCATTCTTCCCAAATCATTAAAAACACCTTCTCTAATAGCAATAGCAGGTTTTAATTTAGCTAGATTTCTCCTCAAATTAAAAGATTTCACTTCTGCATATGGAATTACATTATTAGCAAAATAAAAACATCCTATTCCTAAAAATACATGAAAAATTAGAAGAGGAGCCATACATCTAATTAGAGAAATACCTGAAGATTTAATCGCAGCAAATTCATAGTTTTCTGCAAGAGAACCAAAAGTCATTAATGAGGCAAGTAAAATGGATAGAGGTAAAATAAGTGGAAATAATTTAGGTAAATAATAAATTAAAAATTTAGAAATAATAAATATATCTAAACCTTTTCCAGCAAGTTCATCAAAAAAAAGCCAAAATGTTTGGATCACAAAAATTAACATGCAAATTCCAAAAACACTCAAAAGGCGAGTCAAATATTCAGTTATTATATATCGGTCTAAAATTTTCAAATGCAATAATTGATCTTTATTCTATGATATAAAAATTTGGGTAATCTTTTTTTTCAAATTTGAAATAATTTACTGGCAAAGAAACATTTGTTTCCATTTTTTCAATTGTTAATGTTGTTTGTGTGCCATTATTTCCAATTTCAATTATTCGAAATAAATGTTTATTATCTATATCAACCCCGACAAGTAAATATTGTATATCAGTATTTTCATCAACAGGAATTAGCTTAATAAATTGAATATTTTTTTCACGAATAAATTGTTTTATATCCCATTGATAGTCATAACCTTCTTTATAAAAACTAAGTAAATAAGAGGGGCTGATAGCATATTGATTTAATTCATCATCAGGATTAGTAATTGTCACCTCTTCATTTTCAGCTATAATGGTGTAGATTAAATTACCATCATATAATTGGATTGCATCAAGAAAATCTAATTTATATAAATCTCCAGAGACAGTTATCTCTCCAAAAGATTCTTGATTAATTCCCTCTTTTAGATTATTTAAAACATAGGAAAAATTAAATTGAATTGACGAATATGATCCCATTTTATCAGAAACCTGGTTCAATAAGTTTTTACCCTCAACAGATGTTTGAGAGTAGGAAATATTTATATAAAAGAATAAAACGAATAAAATTTTATTACTCATAACTTTCTTTTTGATTATTTAAAAATTGATCTAATGAATTTAGATCAGATATTAAAACTTGTCTTGCTTTACTTCCTTCAAATGGCCCAACAATACCAGCAGCTTCCATCTGGTCGATTATTCTCCCAGCCCGATTATAACCTAATTTAAGTTTTCTTTGCAATAAGGATGCAGATCCTTGTTGAGATGTAACAATTATCTCAGCAGCTTCTCTAAATAGTTCATCACGATCTGAATCATCTATATCAAGGCTAGTATTATTTTCATCACCAATATATTCAGGCAGTAAATAAGCCTCTGGATAAGCTTTTTGCCCTCCTATAAAATCGGTTATTTTATCTACTTCAGGGGTATCTACAAAAGCACATTGGATCCTAACAAGATCATTTCCTGTAGTATATAACATATCCCCTCGTCCGATTAGCTGATCGGCACCGCCAGAATCTAAAATAGTTCTTGAATCAATTTTAGAAGTAACCTTAAATGCTATTCGAGCAGGAAAATTTGCCTTAATTAAACCAGTAATTACATTAACTGAAGGCCTTTGAGTAGCTATTACAAGATGAATACCAACTGCTCTAGCAAGTTGAGCTAATCTAGCTATTGGCGTTTCTACTTCTTTTCCAGCAGTCATAAATAAATCAGCAAATTCGTCAATAAGAAGAACAATATATGGTAAATAATCATGCCCCTCAGTGGGGAGTAATCTTCTTTCGCAATATTTTTTATTGTACTCTTTTATATTTCTACACATCGCCAGTTTTAAAAGTTCGTAACGATTATCCATTTCAGTGCAAAGAGAGTTTAGAGTTTTAATTATTTTTTTACTATCAGTTATGATTGACTCTTCAGTATCAGGAAGTTTTGCTAGATAATGACGCTCTATTTTATTATATATGGTTAATTCTACTTTTTTAGGGTCAATTAATACAAATTTAACCTCTGCAGGATGTTTTTTGTATANGAGAGAAGTTATAATGGCATTTAAACCAACTGATTTACCTTGTCCTGTTGCACCTGCCATTAAAAGATGAGGCATTTTAGTGAGATCTACAACAAAAGTTTCATTACTAATATTNTTTCCNANTGCAATAGGNAGTTCCATNTCNGCTTTTTGAAATTTAGTTGAGGAAATAACTGATCGCATNGAAACAATACTTGAATTTTGATTNGGAACNTCTATNCCAATNGTNCCTTTNCCNGGNATTGGAGCTATAATTCTTATNCCNAGNGCAGANAGNGAAAGNGCNATGTCATCTTCAAGATTTTTAATTTTTGAGATNCNAATNCCNGCCNCAGGAACAATTTCATATAAAGTAACTGTTGGCCCAACAGTNGCTTTTATNGANGCNATNCCAATTTTATAATTGTTNANAGTNTCAAGAATNTTATCCTTNTTTCNNCCAAGNTCTTCTTGATCNACNGTAATNGTTCCNTCNCCATANTCATTTANTANATTNAGATTNGGAAANATATATTTACTNANGTCTNTTTTNGGNTCTAATGGCCCTTGTTCCTTAAGAAGTTTTTTAGCTTGATTATCGGCAAGAGTTTCTTCANTCTACNCCNGATTTAACCTCCATATTCACTTGATTTTTTCTTTCAAATTCATCAGAATTTTTATTTTCTTGGTTTTTTTCATTTTCATTATCAACTTCTTCGACGACATCTATTTTATTCACTATGGTTTCTTCAAAATCTTCTTCTATTAATTCAGATTTTNGAATATTTTCTTTCCTAAAAAATCTGATAATCTTTTCAGGTGTTAATTTCCAGTGTAGAACAATTATACAGATACCAGTGAAAGAGAGGAAAGAAATTAGTCCAATAGATCCAATATATGACCTTATCAAATCGTTTATTTCAAAACCAACTATTCCGCTAATCAGAGGATATTTTTCTGAATAGAAAAAACCTAAGAGGATAGTTCCCCAAAGAATGTATGTAATACCCCAACTCCAAGTTCTTAATAGAGTTTTCTTTAATTTATTAAGGAATAAACTTATTCCTGTGTAACAAAATAAAAAAGTAAAAATGAAGGAGACTAGTCCAAAAAGTTTAAAGATGAAGAAGTGACTAACCCAAGCACCGATCTTATTTAAGATATTTTGAGATTGAATTTCCCTGTCAGCTAATGAATTAAGGGTACTTTGATCAGCTTGCCAGTTATAAAAATAAGAGCAGAATGATATGAATAACAAAAACCCAAGAATGAAGAGAAAACTGCCAAATATTATTTCTCTACTACGATTATGATTTCTTTTATCCTCAGAAAGATTGGATACTTCTAATTCAGGATTCTTTTCTGTCATTTAAAGATGATATATACAAAAATACAAATTCAACTCATAAGAAATCCTAAGAACTCAAATCTATTTTATNANAAGNTATTTGGANTNATTCAATCTANTTGANATCATTTTAATNTTTATTTTAAATGCAGCATAAAAAAGAGTCATAAAAGGGCTTATCCAGTTAAATATTGAATATATAAAATAATCNGCTACTGAGACTCCTAGNACTCCAGANTGATANGCTCCACATGTATTCCAAGGTATTAATACTGAAGTTACAGTGCCAGAATCTTCAAGTGTTCTACTTAGATTTTCCGGAGCAAGCTTTCTTTTTTTATAAGCTTTTGCAAACATTTTTCCGGGAATAACAATTGAAAGATATTGATCAGATGCTGTGAGATTGACAGTTAGACATGANGCCAAAGTACTTGCGAATAATTTAAATGTTGAATTAGCCCAAGCTAAAAATCTTTCACTTATCGTTTTCAGCGCACCAATTGCATCCATTGCTCCACCGAAAACCATTGCACATATTATTAACCAAATAGTATTCATCATTCCTTTCATGCCACCTGAATAAAAAAGATCATTTAATAATTCATTTGATGTGATAATCTGGGTTTCAATAGTCACAGCNTTTATTATCGTTTGATATGCTGAGTAAAAAGTTAACTGATTTACTCCCGATAATTCAATAATAATTTTTGACTGAAACATCAATGAAAAAAGTCCCCCTAGAAGAGTGCCGGCAAAAAGAGCAATTAAGGGAGGAGCTTTTTTAATTATCATATAAATTACTATTGCTGGAACAATAAAAACAAAAGGGGATACATTAAATTTTTCTTCGATAGAAGAGAGAAGACTTATTGTTTCAGTATTGCCATTTAAATCTTGTGAAAATCCAATGATTAGTAAAATAATAATTGTTATTAATATACTTGGAACAGTTGTATAAGTCATGTACTTAATATGTTGGAATAATTTAGCTCCAGATACAGCTGGAGCAAGATTTGTTGTATCACTCAAAGGAGAAAGCTTATCACCAAAATATGCGCCAGAAATTGCAGCGCCAGCAACTATTCCAGCNGGAAGACCTAAAGCTTTTCCNATTCCAATCAAAGCTACACCGATAGTTGCTGATGTNCTCCAGCTACTACCTGTAGCCANTGAAACAACAGCACACAAAATAACACATGCAGGTAAAAAGATACTAGGNTTTATTATTAGTAATCCATAGTATATCATTGCTGGGATAATGCCACTTATTAACCATGTTCCTGTAAGTGCNCCAACAAAAAGGAGTATTAAAATTGCACCAGTAACAGAATACAAGTTTTTTCCAATTTTTTTTATTATTAGCTGAAAANTTATTTTATTAATAAATCCTATAAAAACAGCTACTGAAGCCCCTATCAATAAAATAAATTGATTAGANCCTTCAAGAGANTCATCTCCAAATACATAAACATTGTATGTGAGTAAAANAATAAGGAAANCAATTGGTATGAGNGATTGAANNAATGAAAGGTTTTTCAATATTTTGAATTTTGATNTAACAAGTTAAGTCATTTTTTAATACTAAATTATCTTATTTGTAGGTCAAAGAATTAAACATTTGTATTTTTGATTTNTAATATTGTCANNATGAAATCATTTGATGTAGNAGTAATTGGATCTGGACCTGGGGGATACGTTTCAGCGATTCGATGTGCCCAATTAGGAATGAAGACAGCTTTAATTGAAAAATANAGTACNTTAGGAGGNACATGNCTTAATGTTGGATGTATCCCTTCAAAATCACTTTTAGATTCTTCACANCACTACGAAGAGGCATTAAAAAATTTTTCTAATCATGGGATTAATATTTCTGGGAAAATTCAATTAGACTTTAAAAAAATGATTTCCAGNAAAACCGAGGTTGTCGAACAAACAACTAAAGGAATTAATTTTTTAATGGAGAAGAATAATATTTCTGTTTTTGAAGGATTAGGNTCATTTTCTAGTCCAACAAAAATTGAAGTTAAAGGAAAGAATAATGAAATTATTGAGACGAAAAATACAATCATCGCTACCGGTTCAAAACCAGCTAATCTGCCATTTATTAAGATTGATAAAGAAAGAATAATTACTTCTACAGAAGCTTTGTCCTTGAAAGANATCCCAAGAAAGCTTATAATCATTGGAGGNGGAGTGATTGGTCTTGAANTAGGACAAGTATATTCTAGATTAGGATCTGAGGTTTCAGTCATAGAATACGCAGATAGAATTCTACCAATAATGGATAGTTCTCTATCAAGAGAACTTACCAAAGTAATGAAGAAACAGAAAATCAAGTTTTACCTATCTCATGAGGTTAAAAAAGTTGATAGACAAAAAGAAAAAGTTATTGTTAATGCATCAGATTTAAAAGGAAATGAGATAGTATTTGAAGGCGATTATTGTCTTGTATCTGTTGGCCGAAAACCATATATAGAGGGACTTAATCCTGAGAAAGCAGACATTAAGGTCAATGATAAAGGGCAAATAGAAGTTAACGAAAAATTACAGACATCAACTAAAAATATTTATGCAATAGGTGATGTAGTTCGAGGAGCTATGTTGGCCCATAAAGCTGAAGAAGAAGGAGTTATGGTAGCTGAAATTTTAGCTGGACAAAAACCTCATATTGATCACAATCTAATACCTAATGTAGTTTATACATGGCCGGAAGTAGCTTCAGTTGGGAAGTCTGAAGAAGATCTTATTAAAGATGGTGTAAAGTTTAAAAAAGGTCAATTCCCCATGCGAGCACTTGGTCGAGCAAGAGCAAGTATGGATACTGATGGTTTTGTAAAAATACTTGCTGATCAATCAACNGANGAAATTTTAGGTATGCATATAATNGGAGCTAGAGCTGCTGATCTTATAGCTGAAGGAGTAACGGCTATGGAATTTAGGGCTTCTGCTGAAGACATAGCTAGAATAAGTCACTCTCATCCTACATATGCAGAGGCTATTAAGGAAGCCGCATTGGCAGCNACTGAAAATAGACCTTTACATATTTGATATTAATTATNAATTACCCTNANCATTTTTTTATTAATTTCATTTAGGCTTAAATTACCTATACTTCCTATATGGCTATGATTAATTTTTTGAGTTGATTTGTATTNTTTTGACTCAATNTTTTCTTTAATCTTTTGGTAAGCATCTCTAAAAGGNATTCCTTTTTTNACATATTCATTGACTGAATCAACACTAAAAATATTTTTATACTTAGGATCTTCAAGAATATTTTTTTTGATTTTTATGAACTTAAGACTTTCAGTGAATATTTTTAAACATTCTTTAATTTCTATGACAGCGTCAATAATTGGNCCTTTGGCTAATTGCATTTCCCTATGATATCCACTAGGAAGGTTTGCTGTAAGCATTGTTATTTGTGTTGGCAAACTTTTTAGAATGTTACATTTTCCTCTNATTAATTCANAAATATCAGGGTTTTTTTTGTGNGGCATTATACTTGATCCAGTTGTTAAGTCATTAGGGAATGATATAAAATCATATTCCTTTCCCATATAAAGACAAATATCCATGGCAAATTTAGANAAGGTATTAGCTAGAGAAGCAATNGCATTTGAGGTTGTTAATTCAATTTTACCTCTACTTATTTGNGCAGCCATTGAATTATATTTTANNTAATCAAATTTGAGTTCTTTTGTTGTTTCAATTCTATCAATATTAAATGAACTACCAAAACCTGCAGCACTTCCAAGAGGATTTTGATTCACAAAAAATTTAGCAAGATTTAAGAATTCAACATCGTCAATTAAACTCTCTGCATATGCAGAAAACCATAAGCCAAAAGAGCTAGGCATTGCAATTTGAAAATGTGTATATCCAGGCATTAAATAATTTTTATTTTTTTTAGCTAAATCAATTAGTAAATCAAAAAAAGTTTTGGCTAAGAGTTTAATATCACTAATTTCTTTTTTTAAATATAATTGAATGGCAACTAGAATTTGATCATTTCTTGATCTTCCCGTATGAATTTTTTTCCCTAGGTCCCCAAGTTTTTGGGTTAATTCATATTCAATTTTTGAATGGATATCTTCAAACTTATCTTCAATTAAAAGTTCACCCTTTTCTGATTTTACTTTGATCTTTTCAAGTTCTGTAATAATTTTATTTAATTCATTTTTACTAAAGACACCTATTTTTTGAAGCATTTTAGCATGAGCAATAGATGCTTGGCAGTCATATTGAGCAAGAAACAGATCATAATAAAGGTCTTTTCCCACTGTAAATGGATCTGTTTTTTTATTGATTGAATTTTTATTGTTCCAAAGTTTCATAATTCTGTTTATTTGATTAAGAAAAGTTTGAGCATTTCAATATATATCTCTATGCCTTCTTTAATTTCATCCACATAAATATACTCATCTGCAGTATGTGATCTAGTAGAAAGTCCTGGGCCCATTTTTAATGAAAGGCAACTCAGAGAGGCTTGATCTGATAGAGTAGGTGATCCATATGTTTTTCTGCCAATTTTAATTCCTGATTTAATTAGATCATGATCTTTATTAATCGATGAGGAGCTTAACCTCAATGATCTTGGAGTTAATTTACACGGAGCTTTTTTAACTAATATTTCAGAGATCTCTTTATTACTATACATATCATTTACCCTAACATCAATAACTAAGTTAACTTTAGCAGGGACGACATTGTGCTGAACTCCTGCTTCAACTTGCGTAACAGTTATTTTAACAGGCCCTAATAAATCTGATTTTTTTTCGAACGAAAAAGTTTTAAACCATTTTAAAACTTTAGGTAATTTCATTATTGAACTATCATGGTTTTCATGAGCAGCATGACTTGGTTTACCACTAATAATTCCGTCAAATACAATAAGCCCTCTTTCTGCAATAGCTAAATTCATCTCTGTGGGTTCTCCCACAATTGCTAAATCAATTTTAGGAATCTTAGGAAGTAAACTCCTTAAACCATTATTTCCAGCAACCTCTTCTTCTCCTGTCGCAGCTATAACTATATTGTATTTTAGGTTCTCGTTCTTATAATAGAAAGTAAATAAAGCTATAAGAGAGACTAAAGCCCCTCCCGCATCATTACTTCCTAAGCCAAATAATTTACCATCTTCAATTTCAGCTTTGAAAGGGTCTTTTGTATATGCAGAATTAGGTTTGACTGTGTCATGATGAGAATTTAAAAGCAATGTAGGTTTATTATCCTTGAAAAACTTATTTTTAGCCCATACGTTGTTATTGATTCTTTGATAATCTATGTTATTTTCTTCAAACCATTTTTCAATTCTATCTGCAGTTTTATCTTCTTTTCCAGAGAATGATTTAATACTTATCAAATCCTTTAATAAATCAATAGCTTTTTTTGTTAGTTCCTTTACCATATTATAATACAACTTTTGTATGGGGCTCATTTCCCTTAATTATTTTTGGTGATCCTATTTTAACTATTTTAACACCACTCTTTAAAGCATTAAAACAATTATCAATTTTAGGAATCATACCCGAGTTTATAACTCCTTTTGACTTTAAATTTATATAAGAAGTTGGGGTAATTAATTCAAGTATTTTTTGATCTGATTTCTCAATATTTAAGACACCTTTTTTTTCAAAACAGTATAATAAAGAAACACTATATAATTTTGATAGTTCTATTGCTAAAACTGATGCAATGGTATCAGCATTTGTATTTAAAAGTTGACCTTTTCCATCATGAGATATTGCACAACATACAGGTGTTATTTTATTTTCAAGTAATAATTTAAATAGATTAGTATTTATTTTATCGATATCCCCAACAAATCCATAATCAATTTCTTTGATTGGTCTCTTGACTGCTGTTATTGAATTACAATCTGCTCCAGAAACACCTATTGCATTACAATTTAATCCCTGAAGTTTAGCTACAATAAATTTATTTATTTTCCCACCATAAACCATTGTTATAATTTCTAGATTGGATGAATCTGTAATTCTTCTACCGTCAATTATATTTGTATTGACACCCAATTTTTTAGCTAGCTTTGATGCANCTTTACCACCACCATGAACCAAAATTTTATGCTCTTTTATGTTTGCAAAATCATTTAGAAAACTATCNAGTAACTTAGAATCCTCAATGACATTACCTCCAATTTTAATGATATTAAGCTTATTCATTTTGTAAAAGTTTTTTTAGAATTAATTGTGAAGCATAAATTCTGTTTTCTGCTTGCTGTATAACAAGAGAGTTCTTGCTATCAAGGACAGTATCACTAACTACAACGTTTCTCCTTACTGGGAGACAGTGCATAAATTTTGCGTTATTTGTTAGTTTCATTTTATTGGAAGTAATTTTCCATTCAGAATCACTTTTTAAGATTTTCCCATAGTTTTCATACGAGCACCAGTTTTTTGCATATACAAAATCTGCATTTTTCAGAGCTTCTTTTTGGTCTGATGTTGATTTAATTTTTTCTTCAATTTTTGAATTTAAACCGTAACCATCGGGACGAGCGATTATAAAATCAGCGTTTATTTTTTTTACCATTTTTATAAATGAGTTTGCAACAGCATGGGGTAAAGGTTTTGGATGAGGAGCCCATGTTAAAACTATTTTAGGCCTATCAGATGTTTTATGCTCTTTAATTGTAATTGCATCAGCTAGCGCTTGCAATGGATGAGCGGTAGCACTTTCCATATTGATAATTGGAACACTAGAGTACCTAGCAAAATTATTAAGAACTAATTCACTTTCATCAGTTTTTTTATCATTTAAAGATGCAAATGCTCTTATTGCAATCATATCACAGTATTGGGAAATTACTGCTGCTGCTTCCTTAACATGTTCAGAAGAAGTACCATTCATTTCAATACCATTGCCAAATTCTAATTTCCAACCTTCATCATTGAAATTCATTACCATTGTTTTCAAACCTAAATTCTGAGCAGCTTTTTGTGTGCTCAATCTTGTTCTAAGGCTAGGGTTAAAAAATAACATTCCTAATGCTTTATTTTGCCCTAAAGAATTGAATTTGAGGGAATTATTTTTTAGAGCTATTGCCTCGGATACTGATTTTTTAAAATCAGGTAAATCCTCTAAACACATAAAATCTTTCATAACAGTTCCTTTAATGATTTAAATAGTTTATCAAAGTCATTTTCTTTAACATTTAATGGAGGTAAAATTCTTAAAAGATTTTTATTTGAACTGCCTCCTGTGAAAATATGCTTTTTGTAAACTAGATCATCTCTAAGTTTTTTAACTTCAAAATTAAATTCAAGTCCTAGCATTAAACCTCTTCCTTTAACTTTAATACCATTAATTTTAGAGGCAGATTTTCTAAAATATTCATCCATTTTATTAGCATTTCTCATCAGCTTTTCCTGTTCAATTATATTTAGAACAGCAAGTGAGCTGGAGCAAGCTAGGTGGTTACCTCCAAAGGTGCTTCCTAAAAGACCATATTCTTCCTTTATTTTATCAGAAACAAGGATTCCCCCAACAGGAAATCCATTTCCCATCCCTTTTGCTATTGTTATAATATCAGGTTTGATTTTATGCTTCTGAAATGCAAAGAAATCTCCAGTTCTTCCAAAACCTGATTGAACTTCATCAGCTATAAGTAATGCCCCATATTTTTTAGATAAACTTTCGATATCTTTCATAAATCCAGTAGTTGGTTCATCTAATCCTCCAACTCCTTGAATTGACTCAATAATTATAGCGCATATATCATTTTTAATTAGTTCTTCTTCTAGAAGTTTTGTTTGGTTAAAAGGCAAGAAAGAAACATCTACTTGATGGCTTAACTTTGACTGAATTTTATCATTATCAGTACAAGCTATAGCTGCACATGATCTTCCGTGAAAAGAATTTTTAAAAGCTATTATTTTCCTTCTTTTTGTTTTATATGACGCCAGCTTTAAAGCATTTTCAATAGCTTCTGCACCGCTGTTGCAATAAAATATTTTGTAGTTTTTAATTCTAGAGACTTCAATGATTTTTTTTGATAATTTTTCCTGAAGATCATTCACAATATAATTAGAGTAAAAGCCAATTTTTCTTAATTGTTTTGTTAAAGTATCAATGTATACAGGATGACTATGACCAACTGAAATTACTGCATGTCCTCCGTATAGATCGAGATATTTAGTTTTNTTATCATCATAGANGTAACATCCCTCTCCATATTTAGGATTGACATTATACAAAGGATAAACTTTAAANAAACTCATAATAAATTTTAAAAAAATGAACTTTTTAACTTTAAACCTAAATTTTCATCTAAACCAAACATTAAATTCATGTTTTGAATTGCTTGACCTGCTGCACCCTTGATTAAATTATCAATTATTGAGGTTATCAGAATTCTTTCTTTATGTTTTTTTAGATGAATTATACAATTATTGGTATTTATAACTTGNTTTAAATCAATTTCATTTTCAGAAACGTGAACAAAGTTTGAATTTTTATAATAGTTTTTATACAAAGTTTTAATCTGATCAATGTTTAATTTAGTTTTAAAATACATGGTGCAAAAAATACCTTTTGTAAAATTTCCTCTAATAGGCATGAATACTAATTCATGTTGTTTTTTATTTAAAGAATTTAAATTTAATTTTATTTCATTAAGATGTTGATGATTAAATGATTTGTACCATGAAACATTATTATTTCTCCAACTATAATGTGATGTATCTGACANCTTAACCCCCGCTCCAGTACTACCAGTTATTGCATTTATATTAATNTCCCCATTNAGATCATTATTAACAGCAAAAGGTAAAAGACCTAACTGTATTACTGTTGCAAAGCAACCTGGGTTAGCAATAGAATAGGATTTAATTATTTCATCTTTATTTAGCTCTGGCAGACCGTAAATAAATTTTCTTTCATTATATATTGAACCAACTCTAAAGTCCTGGCTTAAATCAATTATTTTAATTTTTCTTTGAATTTTATTCTTGTCCAAGAATTCTTTAGATTTACCATGTCCAACACACATAAACAAGAGATCTATTTTATCGTCTATTTTACTCACAAATTTTATTTCAGTTTGACCAATTAAGTCGGCATGCACTTCATGAATATGCTTTCCCTTGTTAGTTTTACTTTGAACAAATACTAATTCTACTTTTGAATGGTTTATTAATAATCTTATTAATTCTCCTCCAGTATATCCTGAACCTCCTATTAATCCAACTTTTACTTTATTTTTTTGAATGGACATATTGAAAAATTTTATTTTGATTTGATATTATTTTGATAAATCCTTTGACATCTTCTGCATCCCATTTTGTATTTGACTCTCCGTATGATGCAAACCTGCTAGACATTAGATCATTTTTGGAATTGATGCCTTCTAGTTCAAATCTTTTGGGATAAAGTGTAATTAAAACTTCACCAGAAACATTTTTTTGAGAACTTTTTAAAAAAGCTTCTATGTCTCTAACAACTGGATCTAAAAATTGCCCCTCATGCAATAGCATTCCATAAAAATTTGATATCTGTTCCTTTTGGAATTGTTGCCACTTAGTTAAAGTATGTTTTTCTAATAAATGGTGAGATTTTATAATAACTAATGGACCACCAGCTTCAAACCCCACCCTTCCTTTAATTCCAATAATAGTATCTCCAACATGAATATCTCTACCAATTCCATATTCAGCGCATAATGAAGATATTTTTTCAATAATTTTAATTGGAGTCATTTTTTCCCCATTTATCTTAAAAACTTCTCCTTGGTAAAAAGTGAGTGAAATTTTTTTGAAATCATTTTTTGGTGAAATCTTAAAAAATGCTGTTTCGGGTAGAGATTTATTTGAAGTTAAAGTTTCATCTCCACCAATAGTAGTCCCCCATAAACCTCTATTTATAGAATATTTAGCTTCGCTCCATTTTATCTTTACACCCTTTTGCTCCAAAAAATTTATTTCTTCTTTTCTAGATATATTTCCATCCCTTATAGGAGTAATAATTTTTATTTCAGGAGCTANTATTTGAAAAATCATATCAAATCTTACTTGATCATTTCCAGCGCCAGTACTGCCATGGGCTATTTTTTTTATTTTATTTTTTTTGGCATATTTGATTATTTCAATAGCTTGAATTATTCTCTCTGCACTNACAGATAAAGGATAGTTATTGTTTCTAAGAACATTCCCATAGATTAAATATTTAATTATCTGTTCATAATAAGATTGTTTAGATTTAATNGAAATATACTTTTTAGCTCCAATTGAAATTGCTCTTTTTTTAATATTATTTTTTTCAACTTCTGAAAAGCCTCCAGTATCAATCGTTATCGCATGCACTTCATATTGATCTTCTGCAAACATTTTTAGGCAATATGAGGTATCAAGCCCTCCACTGTATGCTAATAC
This sequence comes from Flavobacteriaceae bacterium, assembly GCA_002702405.1. The sequence goes on from NZZH01000021.1 coordinate 14,790, forward strand.
TATTTTTTTCATATTTTATTTTTTTCATTTGGATCATGTATCATCCCTGTACAAAGACACATTTTTCTATTTGTTCTTGTAAGAACGTCATAATTTTTGCATGTTTTACAACCATTCCAAAACTCAGGATCATCTGTTAATTCAGAGAAAGGTACAGGTTTATACCCTAAGGCATAATTGATTTTCATAACTGCAAGTCCTGTTGTTATTCCAAAAATTTTTGCATTTGGATATTTTTTCTTTGAATGGATAAATGTTTTTGTTTTAATTTTTTTAGCTAACCCTAAACCTCTATATTTTGGTGCTACTATCAGTCCAGAGTGGGCTACATATTTTCCATGCCCCCATATTTCAATGTAACAGAATCCAACGAATTCATCCGCATCAAGACATATGATTGCATTTTTGTTTTCAATTTTTTTGACAATATAATCTGGNCTTCTCAAGGCAATNCCTGTATCCCGAGCTTTTGCTGAAGATTCAATAGTCTTTGAAATTACATTAGCATATTTGATATGCTTTTTTGAAGCGATTAAAATATCCAAGATTAATATTTAAAAAATTAATGAAACAGAATTAAAAATGAAACTGGACACACCTAGTTTCTTATACAGAAATACACCCTAGCGGGCGGGCACGAAGAAAAGCACGTTTTGTGCGATTTGAATTAATGATATTTCTGTTTTTAAAATTCACAGAGCAAATATATAATTTTTTTAATAAAGTTTTAGAAACGATTTTTTAAACTGTAAGTATTAAATTTGTATAATGCTAACAAGATTTAAAGAACAACTTTCTTCTCTTGCTATTTCTTCTAGAGATAATTGCCTTTTAGCGATTAGCGGAGGCATTGATAGTATGGTATTAATTGATTTGTTATATAAATCAAAAATTCAATTCTCTATAGCTCATTGTAATTTTAACCTACGTGGAAAGGAAAGCAAGAATGATGCTGCTTTTGTATCATCATTTTCCAAGAAAATAGAATGCAATTATTTTGAAGCAAATTTTGATACAGAGTTTTATTCAAATTATAAAAAAATTTCAATGCAAATGGCTGCAAGAGATTTGAGGTATTTATGGTTTAATGACCTGTTAAAAATTCATGGTTTTTCAAAAATAATAACAGCACATCACTTGGATGATAGTCTTGAAACATTTATCATTAATTTATCTAGAGGAACTGGACTAAAAGGATTGTTAGGCATCCCTATTAAAAAAAAATATATTAATAGACCAATGCTTATTTTCAGTAAAGAAGAAATTGTTAATTATGCCAGAAAAAATAAAATTAAATGGAGAGAGGATACCACAAATGAGAAGTCAGATTATTTCAGAAATCTTATTAGGCATGATATTACATCCAAACTTAAATCAATCAAACCAAATTTTCTAGAGAACTTCAGTAATACAATCAAAAAATTATCAAATTCACATAGAGCCTCTAAAATCTTAGTTCAAAAATTTAAGAAGACTCATTTTTGTGAAGTTGACAATCATATTGAAATCAATATTAATGCACTAAAGTCTTTAGAACCGATTGAATTTTACTTATTTGAAATTTTTTCCAAGTATGGATTTACTGATATAGATACTTTAAAATCTTTACCTGACTCTCAGTCTGGCAGATACATTGAGTCTATTTCACATCGATTGATAAAAGATCGTAAGGTTTTGATTCTATGCAAAATATCAAATAAAGAAATCAAAAATTATTTTGTTGATAATAAAACTCGTTCTATTGAGATGCCTCTATCTTTGAATTTTGATCAAGGAGTTAATATCAGTTCCTTTAAAAAAAATCAAGCTTATTTATCTCTCGANAAACTAAATTTCCCTTTAACTATTAGGAAATGGTCAAACGGAGATTATTTTTATCCAACAGGTATGGATGGAAGAAAAATGATAAGTAAATATTTTAAAGATGAAAAGTATTCAAAGGTTGAGAAGCAGAGTCAATGGCTATTATGCTCAGGCAAAAATGTTGTTTGGGTTATAGGTAAAAGGTGTGATAGACGTTTTATCGCAAAGTCTGACCCCAAAAATTCTTTTTTAGTAACCCTTAAAACATAGCTAAAAATAAATTATGAAAAACCTATTCAGTTTTATTTGTCTTTTGTCCTTCTCCTTATTATTAGCTCAAGATTCTGCTAAATGGGTAGCGCCAATTAAGAGTTTTTCCGAAATAGAGAATGATACCATACCAAGTTTTGAAGAGCCAGTCAAATGGACAACCTCTTTTGAAAAACTATCAGATATAGAATATGAATTGAAATTTATGGCAAAAATCATTCCAGGATGGTATCTATATTCCCAAAATTTACCTGAAGGAGATGCCTTGCCAACTGAATTCAATTTTGAAGAAGTCAATTCTAAAATTCAATTATTAGGTTTAACTCTTGAAGAAGAACCAATTGTTGAATATGATCAGGTCTTTAAAATGGATCTATCTTTTTTTAAAAATGAAACTTATTTTACACAAAAAGTAAAGCTTATTGATGATGAAACGGGAATTGTTAGTGGACAAATATTCTACCAGGCATGTGATGAAAAATTATGTGTCTTTAGAAAAGAAAATTTTGAATTTATATTAAAAGATGGATTTGCAAGTCCAGTAAATCTAATCATTGATGAAGCAAGTGAAGCAAAATCAAAGAAGTTGATTCTAGATCTCAAAGATAAGTATCGATTAAATCAAAATTCAATTAGTAAAGAATATGGTAGTTTTATTAATCTTTTTCTTCTGGGCTTTTTAGCAGGTATTATTGCATTATTAACACCATGTATATTTCCGATGATACCAATTACAGTCTCATATTTTTTGAATCAAAGTAGCTCAAAAAGGCAAGGGGCTTTCAGATCATTCATGTATGGCTTTTTCATAGTGTTAATCTATTTATTGCTTTCACTTCCATTTCATTTTTTTGAATTTGTTGACCCCCAAATTTTAAATACACTTTCAACAAACGTTATAGTCAACATAATATTTTTTGGAGTATTTATATTTTTTGCATTCTCATTTTTTGGTTTTTACGAAATCACCCTTCCCGTTAGTTGGCTAAATAATTCTGATTCTTCATCGGAAATAACCAATTTGACAGGTATCTTTTTCATGGCATTAACATTGGCAATAGTTTCTTTCTCATGTACTGGACCAATTCTCGGCTCTTTACTTGTTGGATCTCTAACTGTTGATTCAGGAGCTACTGATTTAACAGTTGCAATTTTTGGATTTGGATTGGCGTTAGCGTTACCATTTTCATTTTTATCATTTTTCCCAAGTGTAGTAAAAAATATACCGAAATCAGGGGGCTGGATGACCAAGTTTAAAATTATATTGGGATTTCTTGAACTAGCTTTGGCTTTAAAATTTTTATCAAATGCAGATTTAGTCTCAAATTGGGGTATTTTGAAAAGAGAAATTTTTGTAGGCATATGGNTTTTAATTTCAATATTTCTTGCTGCTAATTTATTTGGATTATATCGATTTCCATATGAAACAAAAAATAATAAAAAGGATTATTCATATAAAGTTCTAGGTACTTTATTCTTCTTTTTTGCAATTTATCTTTCCCAAGGGTTATTTAAATCAACTAATAAATTATCCTTACTTAGCGGATTTACTCCACCGACTTTCTATAGTATTTATGAAACCGAAGGAGAATGTCCTTTAGGGTTAAATTGTTATAAAGATTTTTACTCTGGTCTGAGATACGCTGAGAAATTAAATAAACCTATACTGATTGATTTTACTGGGTGGGCGTGTGTTAATTGTAGAAGGATGGAAGAGAATGTTTGGTCAAAACCAACAGTTTATAATATTCTTAACGAGGAATATGTACTAATATCATTATATGTTGATGATAGACAAAAGCTTAGAGATGATCAGATGTTTAAATTTAAATATTTTAATGGTAAGATTTTTTCTGTAGAGACCATTGGCGATAAGTGGTCAGCTTTCCAAATTTTAAATTTTAAAACAGCATCACAACCATTCTATGTNACCATTAGTTCTGACATGACTGTATTAAATTCTCCAATACAATATTCAAATGCGAATGAATTTGAAATATGGTTAAAGGAAGGACTAACTAATTATTCTTCATTATAATTAGTTAATTTTCAATAACATTTTAAAACTAAATGAGGAAAAATTTTTTTCGGCTTGGCCCTGGTATATTAATCACAGCTGCTTTTATAGGACCAGGCACATTAACTGTTTGTACAATAGTAGGAGTAAATTCAGGAACGTTACTTCTTTGGGCAATATTATTTTCTGTTATTATTACTATAATAACTCAAAATATTGCTGCAAAAATTAGTTGGGAGACTAAAAAAGGACTTGCTCAAGTTCTTTTGGAACATTCTAATTCACCACTGAAAAAATGGTCAATGATTATATTACTAATTTCAGCCATATTTTTTGGTAACTCAGCATATGAGGCAGGGAATATTACAGGTGCTAAAATTGGACTTGAACAAATCATTGATTTAAAAATTTTTTACATAACAGATTTTGACTTTTTACCTTTAATCATCTGTTTTTTAATATCTATAATTTATTTAATGGGTAGCTCAGAACTAATAAAGAAAATATTATTGCTAATTGTAGTTTTTATGAGTTTTTCTTTCATTTTTGCAGCAATTATTACTAAGCCAGATGTATTAAGTGTTTTAAATGGGATGTTAATACCTAGATTCAACACTAATGAATTAACATTAGTGCTTTCTGTGATTGGTACAACAATTGTCCCTTACAATCTTTTTTTACACTCTTCGCTTGTAAAAAACATGTCCCACATAAATGACTTTAAACAAATAAGGATAGACACAATAATTTCTGTATCTATAGGCGGCTTAATATCTTTATGTATAGTCTTAGCCGCTGCAAATTCAGGCTTAAAATCTGTGGAATCAGTTTCTGATTTAGGTGTTGCTTTATCACCAATTTATGGTAAATTTTCACAACATTTAATTTCTATTGGGCTTTTTGGTGCTGGAATAAGTTCAGCAATAACAGCTCCATTAGCAGCTTCTTATGTCGTTACTGAATGTTTTGATTGGAAACAGAACGGCAATAAAGCAAAATTCATCTTTTTATTTGTATTGATTATAGGAACAATTTTTTCATCATTAGACGTAAATCCAATAACCACGATTCAATTAGCCCAATTTTTTAACGGATTATTACTTCCTGTCATAGGAGCTTTTTTGTTTCTATTAGTCACTAACAATAGACTCAAGAATTATTTTAAGAATCAATATTTAATAAAGGTCACCCTTGCTATTATTTTGGTATTTTATATCTTTTTGGGGCTTAAAAATTTAGGTTTATTTTTTTAACTTTTCAATAGATGTTTGATTTAAACTGTGATTTAGGTGAAGGTGTTGGAAACGACATTAAAATAATGCCTTGGATTACTTCTTGTAATGTAGCTTGTGGTGGACATTTTGGAGACAGAAATACAATAAGTGANACNATTTCTTTAGCCAAAAAACATAATGTTAGAGTAGGGGCACATCCATCTTATTATGATCATCAAAATTTTGGNAGGATTTCNGCATANANAAATAAAAAAGAGTTTCANAATTCAATTAGGAATCAATTGGATTTNTTTNAAGAGGTANTAGATNANTTGAANGTAAGNTGGAATCATATTAAAGCACATGGAGCTTTATANAATGAAATGNNTAAAGATTTGAATTTAGCTATGGAATATTTAGAGGTTATAAAAGAATATCAAAATGTTTCAATTGTATATCTGCCGTCAGGTTCAACTAAAACTATAGATCTTTTTAAATCAAATAATTACAAAGTTTGGAAAGAAGGTTTTGCAGATAGAAGATATGAAAAAGATTATAGCCTACTAGATAGATCATTAAAAGGTTCTGTTTTTTCAAATATTTCAGAGATAAGAAATCAAATTTTAGAATTTTTNAAGGGTGAAGTAACTACAATAAATGGAGATAAAATTTCAATAGAAATAGATACTGTTTGCCTTCACAGTGACACATCAAATGCCAGTCTNTATGTTAAAGAATTNCANGCTATGATAATTAAAAAGATTAGTAATGGAAAATAAACTTTTATTTANATCCTATGGATCAAGAGGATTGATTATAAAATTTGAAAAACCGTCTATTTCTCAAATTGAGATTCTCACTCGTTCTTTTTTTAGAGATTATATAGCTAGTTTTTTCAAAAATAAAATTCAAGATTTAGTNCTAACCAGTGATTCTTTGACAATTTTTTTTAANGANCCTCCTAATATAAATTCAATTAAGNAAAACCTATTAAGNGCTTATGACATAACATTATCTAAAACTGTTGATTTTGAATACAAACATTGGGAAATACCAGTTTGCTTTGAGAATATATTCTCATCAGATTTAATGGAGTATTTNAATGATGACGAATTAAAAACTCAAAACTACATAAAAAGAATTTGTGAGTTAGAAATGATAGTTCAGTTCTTTGGGTTTTTACCTGGCTTTTGTTACTTAATNGGGCTGCCAAAATCTATGCAATTTAAGAGAAAAGCAGAACCAAATCTGAAAGTGCCAAAAGGATCATTAGCCATTGGNGGAGGTTATGCTGGNATTTATCCTCAAAATAGTCCAGGAGGGTGGCANGTAATAGGAATCACACCAACTGTTTTNTTTGANCCTAAAAGAGATCCTAATTGTTTTGCATCTGTTGGAGATAAATTTTCATTTAAACAAATTTCAACAGATGATTATGAGAATAGATCAAAAGAAAACTCAAAAAATATATTACCATCATTTAATATTTGCAATGTCAAAGATTAAAATTATCGAGCCAGGGTTTTTTTCAACTATTCAAGATGTTGGAAGGATAGGTTATAGANATAAAGGAGTTCCCTTGTCTGGTCCAATGGATAAAAAGGCTTTCGAACTTGCACATAAGTTAGTTGGTAATGATTATCAAAAATGTCTGATAGAGACAACCTTAATAGGACCTACTTTACTTATTGAAGGAAAAGTAAAATTAGCATACAGTGGTGCTCCAATGGATGTCTATCTCAACGAAGATAAAATGCTGATTAATAAACCTTTTGAGTGCAATTTAGGTGATATAGTTAAATTCGGTAACTGTATTTCAGGTGTTCGAACATATATTTCCTTCAGAGGAGGATTAAAGGTTTCTTCAGTTTTAGGAAGCGGTTCATATTATTATCCTGTTACAAAAAAAAAGATTATAGAAAAGGGGGACAACTTTTCTATTGACAGTAAGTCTGAAAGTATTAAATATGATTTAAATGATTTATTAGCTAAAGGTTACTATTTAAGAGAAAATTTGCATGTATCAAAAGGTCCAGATTGGGATTCTGTTCCCTCAGATGTNAAGGAAGAGTTATTTAAAAAATCTTTTACAATAGGCATTAATGATCGAATGGGATATCACTTTTTAGGAGACGATAAATTAAAAAACAGAATAAATCTTAAAAGCTCTGCCATAATTCCAGGAACTATTCAATTAACGCCAAAAGGAGTTTTATTAGCTTCAATGGCAGATGGACAAGTAACAGGNGGGTATCCAAGAGCGCTAATTTTGGATGAATTTTCCATGTCTATTTTAGCACAAAAAAGGAGAGGGGAAAAAATTTCTTTTGAAATCAGCTAGATTATTTTCGAAAATAAACTTGATCAAAAGGAATTCTAAATCTAGGCCCATAAACTCCTTTTTTAGATCTTTTCCCACAACTTATGATCATGTTTATCTCTGAGCTATTAGGGAGCTTTAGAGTTTTTTTGGTTCTTAGTGAATCAAACCCTTCCATAGGACAAGTATCATATCCATATGCAGCCATGCTTATCATGAAGTTTTCTGCAGCTAAAGCACAGCTTTTATGAGCAACAACTCTCAGGTCAGATTTACAAACCTGTCTATATATTGGACGGAAAACTCCCGTGAAAAGCGCAAATAAATATCTTACAATTCCAAAAAGACCAAAAAAATCAGAATAAATAGCAGGTATTAGTTTTTTATAATAATTAACAGCCATTTTATTTCTTCTTNTAGAATTATCATTATCACTAAGGAATGTTGTTTTAATAAATTCTGCATTTGCATTAGCTCTTTTTTTCCAAAGATCTTTTCTTACTACAAATACAACAAGTTGTTTACAAGTTCTTGCTGCTGGTTGATTAAAACAAGATTTTGATAATTCATTGATAATTTTTTTATCAATTATATGATAAAATTGCCAAAGTTGCAGATTACTACTATTTGGAGCCAAAACAGCTTGCTCAATACATTTTTTAACAATTTCTTCATCAATTTCAAGATCCTGATCATAATGCCTAATGGACCTTCTAAAATCTATGGCCTTACTAACTATTTTCTCAGACTTCATAGGCGATTAATTAAAAACTTTAGGAAGGAAAGTGATTTAGGATATGGAGCATATCTTTGAGGTAAGTCAAACAAGAAAGAACGTTTTACTATTGGTTTATAATGAGAGAAAATCTTAAAGCTATATTTCCCATGATATTCTCCCATTCCACTATTTCCNACTCCACCAAAGGGAAGATTATCATTTGCAAAGTGNACAATTGCATCATTAGCGACCCCACCTCCAAATGAATATCTTTTAAAAACATTNTTTACAAATCTCTTTTTATTAGAAAATATATAAAAAGCCAAGGGCTTTTCCCTTCCTTTAAAAATCTGATGCATCTGATTTTCAGAATCAAAAGAAATAATTGGCAGTATTGGACCAAATATTTCTTCTTGCATTAAAATACTTTCATTTGGNGGTTCATCTACAAGTGTTGGNCCAAAATATAATTGTTTTTCATCTTGAATTCCACCATAAAGAATTTTTTGATTTTTTAATGATAACTTTAATTTATCAAAATGCTTTTTGTGTATAATTCTACCATAATCTGGAGAATTAATTGGATTTTTTCCAAAAGCAGATTTTATCTCGTTAATCAAATTGTTGACTAAAATAGATTTTATATTTTTTTGAACAACTAGATAATCTGGGGCAATNCAAGTTTGACCACAGTTTATATACTTACTCCAAACAATTCTCTTAGCAGTTTTTTTTATTGGTACAGTCTCATCGATAATNCATGGGCTTTTACCTCCCAATTCTAAAGTCGTTGGGGTTAAGTTTTCAGCAGCAGCTTTTGCAACAATTTTTCCAACAGCAGTACTTCCAGTGTAAAAAATATAGTCCCACCTTTTTTTCAAAAGTGTTGAAGCTACAGATGCATCNCCTTGAATAACNCTTACATGTGAGGAATCAAAAACTGAATTAATAATTTCAGAAACTATTAAACTGGTATTTTCTGATGACTCAGAAGGCTTTAACACAACTGTGTTTCCTGCTGCAACAGCACCAACCAAGGGGGTCATTGCTAGTTGAAAAGGATAATTCCAAGGAGTTATTATTAATACATTACCATATGGTTCTGGAACTATGAAATCACGAGANGGAAAATTTAAAAGACTACTACTTACTCTCTTAGCTCTACTCCATACAGGAAGCATTTTAATCATTTTTTTTATTTCTTTTTCAACCAAGATAGTTTCAGTTGTTAATGATTCAAATCCTGATTTACGAAGATCATTATAAAGAGCAGCATGAATTTTTTTTTCATTTTCCCTGATGGAGAATAATAGCTTCTTTAATACTTCTCTCCGATATTTTATTGGGAGTGTTTTTTGCTGAGAAAAAAAATTTATCTGATTATTATATATATTTTCTATATCTGTATTTAAAGCGTTTTTTAACATCTGCCNAATTAAATTTTAAAAGATTTATCAAAAATAAGCTACATTTTCAATATTAATGGAAGTATTTTATAAAATAAAATTATACTGATTTATGTCAATAAATTTTTCTAATTGAATGTCTTTTCCAAAACCATTCAATCAATTGAAAATCAGNTACTTACTTAATTTAATTTTATTTTGAGTATAATACTTCTATTTTAAACANAANACATTATTCAATTCCACCTTTTTAATTTCACTTAAAATTTTTTAGATGCCTCATAATAAATACAGTAGAATTGTAACTCAGGACTCTACTCAACCTGCTGCTCAGGCAATGCTTCATGCAATAGGTTTGACTGAAGAGGATTTTAAAAAACCATTCATAGGGATAGCAAGTACTGGATATGAAGGCAATCCATGTAATATGCATTTGAACCAACTTTCATTGAATATTAAAAAGTCCATAAATGCTAAAGGTTTAGTAGGTTTAATTTTCAATACTATTGGAATAAGTGACGGTATTTCAATGGGTACTCCGGGGATGCGGTTTTCTTTGCCCTCACGCGATATTATTGCAGATTCTATTGAATCAGTAGTTCAAGGAATGTCATATGATGGAATTGTAACAGTTGTTGGGTGTGATAAAAACTTGCCTGGAGCATTGATGGCTATGCTACGATTAGATAGACCTGGTGTATTAGTTTATGGTGGCACTATTGATTCAGGAATTCATAATGGCAAAGAATTAGATGTAGTTTCTGCATTTGAAGCATGGGGGGAGAAAGTTTCTGGGAAAATTGATGAAAATGAATTTAAATGTGTTATTAAAAAAGCATGCCCAGGCGCTGGTGCTTGTGGAGGAATGTACACTGCTAATACTATGGCATCTGCAATTGAAGCTCTTGGTATGTCAGTTCCTTTTAGTTCTTCAAATCCAGCAAAAAGTTCCGATAAGATTAATGAATGCAATTCCCTAGGAGATACTCTTGACACCCTCATAAAAAAGAATATTTTACCTTCTCAAATTGTAACAAAAAAATCTATAGAAAATGCATTGCGTTTGATATCTGTTCTTGGAGGATCTACAAATGCAGTATTACATTTTTTAGCTATAGCAAAAGCAGCAAATATTAATTTAACATTAAATGATTTTCAATCCATAAGTGATAAAACACCTTTTTTAGCTGACTTAAAACCAAGTGGTAAATATCTAATGAAAGATTTACACAAAGTTGGAGGGATACCTGCTGTTCTTAAATTTATGCTAGAAAATAAGATGCTTCATGGAGACTGTTTAACAGTTACAGGAAAAACTTTAGCTGAAAATTTATCTAAAACTAGCTCATTAACTAAAGGTCAAAATTTGATAAGACCTCTTGATCAACCAATAAAGCCAACGGGACATATTCGCATTCTATATGGAAATTTAGCATCCAAAGGTGCAGTTGCAAAAATAACAGGAAAAGAAGGTCTTGTTTTCAAAGGTCCTGCAAGAGTTTTTGATGGTGAATATGCAGCCAATGATGGAATAAAAAGAGGAAATGTAAAGAAGGGAGATGTTGTTGTAATTAGGTATGAAGGACCAAAAGGGGGGCCAGGTATGCCTGAGATGTTAAAACCAACATCTGCTCTTATGGGAGCTGGACTTGGAAAAGATGTCGCTTTAATTACGGATGGTCGTTTTTCTGGAGGTACTCACGGATTTGTTGTTGGACATGTTGTTCCTGAAGCTCAAGAAGGAGGCGCTATAGCTTTAATTAATAATGGAGATATTATATCCATCGATGCAGAAAAGAATTTAATTGATGTCAATTTATCAAAAAGTGAACTTGAATCTAGAAGGAAAAAATGGGTTAAACCACCAAATAAATTTTCTATGGGAATAATGGTAAAATATGTCAATAATGTTTCCAATGCTTCTGAAGGATGTGTTACAGATAAAATTAATGAATGAAAAAAGGGAAAAGCAATACTAAAAAATATTCAAATTCTGGAGAATCAATCATTTCTGGTGCAGAGGCAGTTATTCGCTCTTTATTATCAGAAAAAGTTGATTTGTTATATGGTTATCCTGGAGGTGCTATCATGCCAGTATATGATGAATTATTTAAGTATAGGGATAAGCTTAATCATATTTTAGTTCGACATGAGCAAGGTGCTACTCACGCTGCGCAAGGTTATGCTCGCGCCTCAGGTAAAGTTGGAGTAGTAATAGCAACCTCAGGACCTGGAGCAACAAATTTGGTTACTGGCATTACTGATGCCCAGATTGATTCCACTCCTTTAGTATGCATTACTGGTCAAGTTGCCTCACATTTACTTGGATCAGATGCTTTTCAAGAAACTGATATTATAGGTATTTCAACTCCAGTAACTAAATGGAACTACCAGATTACAAAGGCATCTGAAATACCCTCAATTATTGCTAAGGCTTTTTACATAGCAAAATCTGGTCGTCCCGGACCTGTGTTAATTGACATTACTAAGGATGCCCAATTTGAAAAGTTTAAATTTTCATATAAAAAATGCAATGGCATAAGAAGTTATGTTCCAAAACCCCAGCTAAGTGAAGAAATTTTAGCTAAGGCTTCTAAACTGATAAATAAAGCCAAAAAGCCACTTATTGTTTTTGGACAAGGTGTTATTCTAGGAGAAGCAGAAAAAGAATTAAAAGAATTTGTTGAAAAATCAGGTATTCCATCTGTTTGGACAATTCTAGGTCTTTCAGCCCTGCCAACTTCCCATCCTTTAAATTTAGGGATGGTTGGAATGCATGGAAATTACGCTCCTAATGTCCTAACAAATCAATGCGATGTATTATTAGCTATTGGAATGCGTTTTGATGATCGAGTTACTGGAGATTTGAAAACTTATGCTAAACAAGCAAAAGTTTTGCATTTTGAAATTGATCCTTCAGAAATTAATAAAAACGTTAAGGTCGATATTGCAATTTTAGGTGATTGCAAAGAAAGTTTATCCAAATTAACTCCACTCATAAATAAGAAGGAATATCCTGAATGGATTAAACAGTTTAAAGATCTTGAAAAGATAGAAATAGATAAAGTTATAAAAGAAGATTTATATCCGAAAAAAAATGGATTAACCATGGGGGAAACTATTTCTGCTGTAAATAAATACACTAAAGGTGATGCAATTATTGTAACTGATGTCGGACAGCACCAAATGGTAGCATGTAGATATTCTAAATTTATAAAATCAAAAAGTAATATTACTTCAGGAGGCCTTGGAACAATGGGATTCGCATTACCAGCAGCTATTGGTGCAAAAATGGGTGCCCCTGTAAGAGAAGTAATTGCAATTATTGGAGATGGAGGATATCAAATGACAATTCAAGAATTAGGAACTATTTTTCAGAATAAATTGCCAGTTAAAATATTAGTTCTCAACAATGATTTTTTAGGAATGGTAAGACAATGGCAACAATTGTTCTTTGACAAAAGGTATGCAGAAACTGAAATGGTAAACCCTGATTTTGTTGCTATTGCCAAAGGTTATTACATTAAGGCAAATAGAGTTGAAAACCGAAAGGATTTAAATGATGCTATTAAAGAGATGATTTTATCTAAAGAGCCCTATTTTTTAGAGGTATGTGTTGAAAAAGAAGACAATGTTTTTCCAATGATTCCATCGGGAGAATCAGTATCTAATATAAGACTTGAATAATTATCATGAAAGACGAAATAGTTTACACAATATCAATATATAGTGAAAATAATGTTGGCCTACTTAATCGTATTTCAGCAATTTTTTTGAAAAGACACATTAATATTGAAAGTTTTTCAACCTCTTTATCCGAAATTAAGAATGTTTTTCGTTTTATAATTGTTGTTAATGCAAATGAGGAAAAAGTAAAAAAGATTGTTTCGCAAATTGAAAAGCAAGTTGATGTAATAAAGGCTTTTTATCATACAGATAAAGAAACTATCTTTCAAGAATCAGCTCTTTACAAGGTTAAATCTAGTTCTTTATTTAAACAAAGACATATTCAAAATGTAATTAAAAAAAGCAACGCTAATATAGTAACTGTATCTCCAAAGTTTTTCGTTATTGAAAAAACAGGATTTCGGCATGAAACAGAGCAATTATATAAAGATCTTGAACCATATGGATTATTACAGTTTGCGAGATCAGGAAGGATATCAGTAACAAAATCTAAAATGGGTATTTCTGATATTTTAAATACCTTTAAGGACACTAATTAAAAAAAAATAAAAATGAGTAATTATTTTAATAGATTATCACTCACCGGTAAACTTGAGCAATTAGGAAAATGTAGATTGATGAGTTCCTCAGAATTTAATGATGGTATAAATATTCTTATAGGAAAAAAAATTGTAATTGTAGGGTGTGGAGCCCAAGGATTAAATCAAGGATTAAACATGCGTGATTCAGGATTAGATATCTCTTTTGCTCTTCGGGAAAGTGCAATTAAAGAAAAACGCGATTCATATAAAAACGCTACTGAAAACAGTTTTCATGTTGACACATTTGATAAATTAATCCCTTCTGCAGATCTTGTTGTTAACCTAACACCTGATAAAAATCATACTTCAGTCATTAAAACCGTGATGCCATTAATGAAAAAGGACTCTACTTTGTCTTATTCTCATGGTTTTAATATTGTGGAAGAAGGTATGGAAATCAGAAACGACATAACTGTTATTATGGTTGCTCCTAAATGTCCTGGAACTGAAGTTAGACAAGAATATTTAAGAGACTTCGGAGTTCCTACTCTTATTGCTGTTCATCCTGAAAATGATCCCAATGGATACGGCTTGGATCTTGCTAAAGCATATGCTTTTGCTACCGGAGGTCATAGAGCAGGTGTTCTAGAATCTTCATTTGTTGCTGAGGTTAAATCTGATTTGATGGGTGAACAAACAATTCTTTGTGGAATATTGCAAACAGGATCAATTTTATGTTTTGATAAAATGATTGAAAATGGTATTGAGAAAGGCTATGCTTCAAAACTTGTTCAATATGGATGGGAAACCATAACTGAAGCCCTAAAACATGGAGGGATAACTAACATGATGGATAGATTATCTAATACTGCTAAAGTTAAGGCTTTTGAACTTTCAGAGGAATTAAAGAAAATCTT
>NZZH01000002.1 GCA_002702405.1 Flavobacteriaceae bacterium
ATTCAAAGCATAATTTGTTTTTTTCTCATCACCTAGTAAAGCCATTGTTTTTTTACTAATTTTTTTTCCACAGGCTGAACCAAAACCATGAGAAGGATATATAATTACATTATCTTCTAAAGGGAAAATTTTATCTCTGAGACTTTTATATAATAGTCTTGCAAGATATTTTTCACTATATCCATTCTTGGACTTTTGAGCAAGATCTGGCCTTCCAACATCTCCTAAAAAAAGAGTGTCTCCAGTAAATAATGAATGATTTTTTCCGTTTTCATCCTTTAATAAATAACAAGTGCTTTCTATTGTATGTCCGGGAGTATGAAGTGCAATAATTTTAAGATTTCCAATTCTTAGTTCTTCAGAATCATTTAAAATCATGAAATCATATTTTGGATCTGCAAATGGACCAAAAACTATTGGTGCACCGGTGTGCTCGGACAATGATAGATGTCCACTTATAAAATCAGCGTGAAAATGAGTTTCAAAAATATATTTAATTTTAGAATTAGTTTTTTTAGCTCTACTGATATATGGCTCAATTTCTCTTAGTGGATCAATTACTAAAGCTTCTCCATTACTCTCAATATAATATGACATCTGGGATAAACACTTAGTTAAAATTTGTTCAATCAACATCTATGAAGCTTAATAACTTTAAATCGGCCGTAAAAATAAAATAAATACATTAAAATTTTTAATACTAGAAACATAAAAATATTAACTCTAAAAAAAACTACATACTTTTGCGATCATGATATTTTAATTAATGGAAAAAAATCTAGTCATAGTTGAGTCACCCGCTAAAGCAAAAACAATAGAGAAATTCTTAGGCAAAGATTATAAGGTTGTTTCTTGTTATGGTCACATTGTAGATTTACCATCAAAGGAGCTTGGAGTAAATGTTGAGAGTGATTTTAAACCTAAATACATTGTTTCATCTGAAAAAAAGAAGGTTGTCACTGAATTAAAAAAAATGGCTAAACAAACAGATGTTATTTGGTTAGCAAGTGATGAAGATAGAGAAGGGGAGGCTATTGCATGGCATTTGGCCAATAATCTTGATTTAAAAAATAAAATTGCAAAAAGAATAGTTTTCAATGAAATTACACAAAACGCAATTTTAACCGCAATAGAAAATCCAAGAGAGATTAATGAAAATCTAGTTAATGCTCAACAAGCAAGAAGAGTTCTTGACAGATTAGTTGGTTATGAATTATCCCCAGTTCTTTGGCGAAAAATTAAAGGAGGCTTATCAGCTGGGAGAGTCCAATCTGTATCAGTTAGATTAATTGTAGAAAAGGAAAGAGAAATTAACTTATTCACACCTAAAGAAAGTTATAAAACAATAGCTTTATTTAAAAATAATAAAGATCAAAACATTGATGCACAGGGAGTTTCTATTTTTTCATCAAAACTAGATGCCAGCTCTTTTTTAGAAAAAAATATTAGCGCAAAATATTATGTAGAAAGTGTAGAAAAAAAACCATTATCGAGAAAACCTCCTGCGCCTTTTACAACTTCAACTATGCAACAAGAAGCTTCTAATAAGCTTTCATTTTCTGTTAGCAAGACAATGAATGTGGCTCAAAAACTATATGAAGCTGGTTTGATAACATATATGAGAACTGATAGTGTTAGGCTTTCAGATGATTTTAAAAAAGAGCTTAAAATTGAAATTGAAAATCGATATGGAATATCATATAGTTCACCGCGTAATTACAAAAATAAAAACACTTCGGCCCAACAAGCTCATGAGGCCATTAGACCAACAAATCCTAAAAATGATAAAATTCAACTTGACTATGACCAGTTAAGACTTTATCAACTAATATGGAAGAGAACCATTGCCTCACAGATGAGTGATGCTAAAATAGAGAAAACACAAATTAAAATTAAACTAGATAAATCAGACGAATTTTTTGCTGCAAATGGTGAAATTCTGGAATTTGATGGTTTTTTAAAGGTTTATATTGATGATTCTGATTCTTCGAAATTTGAGGGCATTCTTCCCAATTTGAAAAAAAGTGATCAGCTTTTCCCTAAAGAAATTATCATTAATCAAAAATTTAGTAATCCCCCATATCGATACTCAGAAGCTTCACTTGTCAGAAGACTTGAAGAATTGGGTATAGGAAGACCTTCTACATATGCACCAACAATCTCAACGATTCAAAATAGGGAATATGTAAAAAAAGGAATTTCTGAAGGAAAAGCCAGAGAATATATTCAGATTAGAATAGAGAATAATCAAATAAAAGAACAAACTTTAACAGAGAAAACTGGAAGTGAAAAAGGAAAATTGATTCCTACAGACATTGGAATTATCGTTAATGATTTTCTTGTTACAAATTTTAAAAATATACTAGACTATGGCTTTACAGCTGGACTTGAGCAAAGTTTTGATCAAATTTCTGAAGGGAATCAAGATTGGACAAAAGTCATTAAAAATTTTTACGAGCATTTTCATAAAAATGTTGACCATGTAAAAGAAAATGCAAAGAGAGAATCGGGTGAAAGAATCTTAGGAAAAGATCCAAAATCAGGAAGAGAGGTAAAGGTTAGATTAGCACGCTTTGGACCTGTTGCTCAAATAGGAAATGTTGAAGATGAAGAAAAACCCGTCTTTGCTGGATTTACTCCTGGTCTTCAACTAGAAAAAATTTCATTAGATCAGGCTTTAGAACTCTTCAAACTTCCTAAAAATTTAGGAACCTATGATGGAGATGAGGTCATTATTAACAATGGAAAGTTTGGTCCTTATGTTAAGAATAACGCCATGTTTGTTTCGATTCAAAAGGCAGATGATCCTATGGAAATTAATCTAGAAAGAGCAATTGAATTAATTGAAGAGAAAAAGAAAGCAGAAGAACCAATTTCAACATACAATGATTTACCTGTAACGAAAGGATCTGGCAGATTTGGACCATTTATTAAGTGGGATGGAAAATTTATAAATGTCAACAGAAAATATGATTTTAATAACTTAAGTCATGAAAATATCATAGAATTAATAGAAGATAAAATTCAAAAAGAAAAAGAAAAATTAATTGCTGAATGGTCTGACCAAGGTATTCGAGTTGAGAAAGGTAGGTGGGGTAGAACTTTAATAATTAAAGGAACAAAAAAAATTCAGTTAGGGAAAGATGTTGATCCAAAAAAAATTACTTTAGAGAAAGCAATTGAATATTTAGCTAGCAAGAAAAAATGAGTTTAGACTCCTTAATACCTGTCTCTGAAGAAGTTTTATCATCCTTATCTTTTCTGCCAAGGCAAGTAATTGGAAAAAATATTAAAATTCATACAGAAAAATTAGGTTTTCCAGAAATTGAAGGAACTAAAATTGCAATCATTGGAATAGAAGAAATTAGAAATTCATTTTTTCCTACAAAAAAATATAGTTTAGAAAATTTTAGAAAAGCTTTTTATAGTTTATTCCCTGGGAATTGGGAATCTCAAATATCAGACTTGGGAGATTTGCCTAATGGTTCAAAACCAGAAGATACATATTTTGCTTTAAGGGAAGTGTCAATTGAATTGAGAAAGTTGAATATTGTTACTGTAATTATTGGTGGTAGCCATGATATTATTTATCCATTGTATGATTCATATAACATAAACAAAAAACTAGTAAACATAGTTTCAGTAGATAATCAGTTTGATTTTTCTCAGGAAGAAGAACTTGTATCTGGAAGATCTTATATGAGTAAAATAATTATGAAGCAACCTAATTATTTATACAATTACACAAATTTAGGTTACCAAAGTTATCTAATTGCTCAAGAAGAATTAGATTTGATTGAAAAGCTTCATTTTGAATCCGTTAGGCTTGGAGAACTATTAGATAAAGTTTCAATTGCTGAACCATATCTTAGAGATGCAGATATTACTGGATTTGACATGAAAGCGCTTTCTTGGGTAGCTTCTGATAATAGCTCAGGGAATCCAAATGGGATTGACAGTAGGACAATATGTTCACTAGCTAGGTATGCTGGATTAAGTGATCGTTTGACATCTTTTGGAATTTTTGAATTATTTCCTTCACTACTTTTTGACAAATTGCTTGCTCAAATTTTATGGTATTTTATTGAAGGATTTAATTGTAGATTTGATGAGTATCCTGTTTTAACAAGTCAGGGTTATAGTAGATATACTGTTACTTTATCAGATAGAGAGTTAGTTTTTTATCAAAGTAAAAAAAGTAAAAGATGGTGGATAGAAATAACAAATGAAGATTACTTAAATAATAAAATGGAAAGAACAACGTTATTATCTTGCACCCATGAGGATTATCAAGATGCATGTAGTGATAGATTACCTGATAGGTGGTGGAAAGAAATTAAAAGAGGGTAAAATTTGATGATATTAGATAATTTTTTTTTTGGTAATTTTAATTGCCCCATAAAATATGTTAATAATTATGTTAATATCTTCAAAAATATTTAGTTTTACGGTCAATTAATAAAACCTAATAGTTTTATTTATGAAGAAATTATTGCTTTTTTCCCTTATTATCTTAGCTGTTTTTAGCTGTGGTAAAAAAAACAGAGGTGAACTTATAGGGATCAAACAAAAAAAATGGTTTCCTGAAAAACCTTACGGGATGACTTTGATAGAGGGAGCATCATTTATTATGGGTAAATCTGATGATGATGTAGCCAATCTTCAAAATGCACCTGCAATGACAGTTACAGTTCCTTCATTTTATATGGACGAGACTGAAATAACAAACAGTGAATATAAACAATTTGTATACTGGGTTAAGGATTCAGTTGCCCTAGCATTATTAGCAAGGAGAGCTGACGAACTTGAGTTAGGAGAAGAACAAAAAGATGGAATAGGAGAATTTGCTTTTAAAGATTCCGATACTTCTAAACTTTCAGAATTTCAAAAATACATGCGGGAAAATTATTTTGATCTGGCAAAACCTCTTAATTGGGATTCTGATCTAACTTGGGAAACAGAAGATTATGTTGATCAAGATTATTCTGAAATAATGGACTCATTATACCTCCATCCAGATTATTGGTACGATGGGCAGATGAAAATCGATGTTACCAAGCTAAAATATAAATTTACTTGGTTTGATGCTGAAGCTGCAGCTGCTGAATCTAAAAGAGTGAGAAATCAGTTCATAGATAGAAAACCTTACATCCATCATGAGAAAGGTCTTGAAATCTATCCTGACACAACTGTTTGGATAAAGGATTTCATTTATTCTTACAATGAGCCAATGCACAATGAATATTTTTCACATCCAGCTTTCCAGGATTATCCTGTCGTTGGTATTTCATGGAAAAAAGCTGTTGCATTTTGTCATTGGAGAACACACTACAAAAATAGCTATCAAAGATCTAAAGGGAAACCACCCGTAAATAGTTTTAGATTACCTAGTGAAGCAGAATGGGAGTTTGCTGCTAGAGGAGGAATTCCTTCTGGTATTTACCCATGGGGAGGTCCTTATCTTTTAAATGACAGGGCATGTTTCCTTGCTAATTTTAAACCTTTAAGAGGCGATTACGCCGCTGATCAAGCAGTATATACAGTTGAGGCAAAGTCATACTTGCCAAATGATTTTAATTTATATAACATGGCAGGAAATGTCGCTGAGTGGACTAGTTCGTCTTATGACTCAGGTGCCTACGATTACGTTTCAACTTTAAATCCAAATATGGCAGTTAGATCGGAAGGAAGGAAAGTAATTCGCGGAGGATCATGGAAAGACGTTGCATATTATCTAAGAGTTAGTTCGAGAGATTATGAGTATGCTGACACCTCCAGGAGTTATATTGGATTCAGAACAATTCAGGATTATTTAGGAACCTCAAAGGTTAAGATCAAATAATTTTTTAATATATTTATTTAAACTTAAAAACAATAAAAAATGGATGAAAAAGCACTAAAAAAACGTTTACAAGGTAAACTTGCGATGCACATGCTATTTGGCCTGGGTGGAGCAGTCGTTATCTTAGGAGCATTATTTAAAATTCTTCACTTAGAAATAGGTCCAATTACTGGAGGTCTTGTACTTGGACTTGGGTTAGGGACAGAGGCTCTAATCTTCACTGTTGCAGCTCTTAATACTGGAGAAATCAAAGAAGAACACGATGAATTTGTACAAAAATTAGGTGGAGCTGCTCCTTCTGGTGGAGGTGTCAAGGAAAAAGGACTTTCTGCAAAAATAGATGATATGCTCAGAGAAGCTAAGCTTGACGCTGCTTTGATGAGCAAGTTGACACAAAGTATAAAAAGACTTGAGGCTTCTGCTGAAGCTTTAACTCCTGCGACTGAAGCAGTTGGTAAAGCCAATGAATCTTCTGAAAACTATAGTAAACAACTTCAACTCGCTGCTACTAAAATTCAGGAGTTGAATCAACTCTATTCATCAACTATAAGATCTGCATCAGGTCAAGATGCATTCAACCAACAAGTATCTGAAAATGCAGAAAAGCTTCGTATCCAAATGGAGGCATTGTCTTCAAATCTTTCATCATTGAATCAGGTTTACACGGGCATGTTAAATGCTATGAATAAATAAATTTTATAAAAAATGGCAGGAGCAAAGGAAACCCCAAGACAAAAACTTATCAGTTTGATGTATCTAGTATTCATCACAATGCTTGCATTAAATGTAAGTAAAGAGGTTCTTGATGGATTTGGACAGATGTTTACAAAGATCTCTACTGCTAATACTAGGGTTGCTGCAAGTAATGAATCCATATATGAAAATATAGAGTTAAATGCTAAGGAGAAGGAAGGGAAATGGATTGTTCAAGATAAAGTAGCAAAGGAGATAAAGGTTGAATCTGATAAATTTTTTAATAAAATACAAGAGATTAAGGACCAGATAACTGAAAAGCAAAAGCTTGATGTAGAGATGGAAGAGTGGGCTAAATTAGATAAAGGAGAAGAACTTAACATGTTATGGTTTAAAGAAGGTGGTGACGCGGCATCAACTGAGTTTATTCAAATGATTCAAGAATACAGAGGAAGTGTTCTTCGAGTTTTCGCTAGTAGATATCCAGCTTACACTGAGATGGTTGAGGAACGATTTTTTACTGGAGATGAAAATAATGAAGTTGAAACCAGAGATGGTACTAAGCAAGATTGGTTAAAATTTAATTATGAAGGATTTCCTTTAGTCTCAAGTTTAGCTAAATTAACTATGATGCAAAATGATGTTCGTCAGACCGAACATGACGTTTTAACAACTTTAATGGGAAAAGAATTAAAAATGTCATCTGCTGTTAATGAAGATAATTATATCAGTTTTCTAAAAACCGAGAAAGGAGCCTACTATCAAGGTGAAACTTTTGATGGCAGTGTTATTTTAGGAAGGAAAGGTGGAGCTCAGAAGCCTAATGCAGTTGAAATTTCACTTGACGGCAATGCTCTATCAGAAGATCAATATGAATTGATTGATGGAGGTATAAAGCTTAATGTCAATGCAGGGAGGCCTGGTGACCATATTTTAGAGGGTAGCCTTATGTTTTTAAACGAGGGAGTAGAGTCTAGAATAACTGTGAATCAGTCTTTTGCAGTTATAGCAAAGCCTAATTCCGCAGTTATTTCAGCGGATAAAATGAACGTAGTGTATAGAGGTGTTGAAAACCCTCTTACAATCTCTATTCCTGGTATAGCGGACAATAAGGTTAGGGCAAGTGCACCTGGACTTAAAAGACTTAGAGGAAGTAAATTTATAATGAATCCTGGGAAAGGTAAAGAAGTTGCTATTAGAGCTAGCGGAACTTTGCCAGATGGGCAGAGTGTTAGTAGCTCAACAAAGTTTAGAATTAAAGATTTGCCTGCTCCTTCTGGTAGTGTTGCAAGACAGACAGGAACTGTATCAATACCAAAGGGTAACTTTTTAGCATCCAGAATAGGTGCAGTATTACTAGATTTTGATTTTGAACTTCCAATTAATGTTATTGGTTTTACTATCCAAGCTCCTGGAGCTCCAGCTATAACTGTTTCAGGGAATAGATTAAACGATAGAGCGAAATCTCTAGTAAATAGAACAAAATCTGGATCAACTGTTCAAATTTTTGATATTAAAGTACGAACACCAAAGAACCCTAATTTAAGATTTAAAAATCCAGCACCAGTTATTGTTAAATTAATATAGGCTATATGAGATTTTTCTTTTGTTTTTTATTGTTTTTAAGTTTTAGTTTTGAGTCATTTAGCCAGGCAAACCTTTTAAATGCAAGGGTTCCTCAAGATGTTGGCGAGATGAATGAACAGCAAAAAATAGCAAATAATAGAGATCCACTAGAATATGGGTATGTTGATGATAGGGACGTAATATGGTCAAAAACCATATGGGAGGTT
Organism: Flavobacteriaceae bacterium; assembly: GCA_002702405.1. Next base: position 8,329 of record NZZH01000002.1, read on the forward strand.
ATTGATTTAGATGAAAGAATTAATTTTCCATTCTACTATCCTATTGATACAACTTCACTAGCTCCAGATAGAAGATCACTTTTTCATGTTCTTAAAATGAACATTGAAAAGAAAAATATTAAGGAAGTCTATGCTGGACCATACTTTAGAGAAAAATTGACACCTGATGAGATAGCAGAGAGTCTTATATACATAGACACAACTGATATTGCTATCGAGGAATTTAATTCTACTGGCGTTTGGCTTGATGAATTCATTTTTAAGTATCCAGTAACTCCAAAATATATAAGACAATATTTAATTAAGGGAACGTGGTATTTTGATAAAAGATTAGGGGAACTTAAATATAGATTACTTGGATTAAGTCCAGTAGCTGTAAATCCCAGAAGAATCAGAGAGTTTGAATCAAATCCTACATGTTGTGGAGATGATGCTGTTCCGCTTTTTTGGGTTTGGTTTCCTGATGCTAGAGAATCTCTTAATAAGAACAAAGTTTTTAATTCTAAAAATTCCTCGCAACCGATCACATATGACCATATGTTAAATTCAAGACGATTCAATTCTTTAATTTACAAAGAGGAAAATGTTTATCAAGATCGTGATATAAAAGATTATATTTCTGATGACGCTCTGAGAATGCTCTTAGAATCTGAGCGAATTAAATCTGTTATTAGAGATTTTGAACAAGATATGTGGAATAACTAACCACTTTTAACCATCGTCATCTAAGCTTTGAAGATATCTTTCAGCATCTAGTGCAGCCATGCATCCTGTACCAGCTGCTGTAACAGCCTGTCTATATTCCCTGTCTTGCACATCTCCAGACGCAAAAACTCCTGGTAAATTTGTTTTTGTTGATTTCCCTTTGGTTATAAGGTAGCCTTCCTTATCCATTTCAAGCTGACCTTTAAAAATTCCAGTATTTGGTGAGTGACCTATGGCAATAAAGATTCCAGATATTTTAATTTCTTTTTTCTCACCAGTTTTATTATTCATTATTCTGACTCCTTCAACAATTTTTTTTCCAAGAACTTCATCAACTTCAGTTTCATATAGAACTTTAATATTAGAAGCTTTATTAACTCTATGTTGCATAGCCATAGAAGCTCGCATAACATCTCTTCTTACAAGTATTGTAACATTTTTACATATTTTTGATAAATATGTTGCTTCCTCCGCTGCAGTATCTCCTCCGCCAACAACAACTACTTCTTGATCTTTATAGAAAAAACCATCACAAACAGCACAAGCCGAAACACCTCCTCCTATAAGTCTTTTTTCACTAGGTATTCCCAGATATTTTGCTGAAGCACCAGTGCTTATAATAATTGTCTTTGCCTCAATTTTCTTACCATCTTCAGAGGTAATTTTGTGTTGGCCTCCTTTTTCTTTTGAAAATAAAATATTTGTTACATGGCCTATTCTAACTTCTGTACCAAATCTCTCAGCTTGTTTTTGTAATTCTAACATCATAGAAGGTCCATCCACCCCATCTGGATAACCTGGAAAATTTTCTACTTCTGTTGTAGTTGTAAGCTGTCCTCCTGGCTCAAGACCTGTATATAAAACTGGTTTTAAGTCAGCTCTTGCTGCATAAATGGCGGCGGTATATCCAGCCGGACCACTTCCAATAATTAGGGTCTCAATTTGTTCCATTTAAATTCAATTGAAAGTTATTTAATTATTAATTAATTTCGAGTAAAACTAAAAAAAAAATATTTGTATTTTAGGGAATAAATCAAA
>NZZH01000003.1 GCA_002702405.1 Flavobacteriaceae bacterium
ATATTGTTCATAAAGAGATCGATATTAAAAACTGGAAATCAAATCAAAAAAACTCTGGATGCTTGCCAGAGGAAAGAGCATGGCTGGATAAAATTTTTGGAGAATACTCATACACTGATGCGTTTAGAGAAATTAATGAAAATTCAGAAGAGTACACTTGGTGGTCAAATAGAGGCAATGCTTATAACAACAATGTTGGATGGAGGATTGATTATCAAATCTATAACAATTATTTTTCCAAGGCTCCGCTTAGAGCATCAATATACAAGAAGGAAAGATTCTCGGATCATGCCCCTTTAGTTATTGAATATGAATAGAGCGCTCTCAGAATTTAATGAAAAAGGACTTGGTATTTATTCCAGTTCAGAGTCAATTAGAATGGCTTTTCTAGGGTTTTCAGCAGGATTGCCCCACCCTCTTTTGTTTGCAACTCTCACTCTTTGGCTCGCCTCAGCCGACGTTAAGATTTCTGAAATTACGATGTTCGGATGGGTGGGCATCATTTATGCAATAAAGTTTCTGTGGGCTCCGATGCTCGATAGACTGAAACTGCCTGGGTTAACCAATATGATTGGGCAAAGAAGATCTTGGATGCTTCTAACACAGGTAATCATTTTGCTTGGATTAGTGTATATGTCCTTTCTAAGTCCCGCACAGGACCTTATTTTTCTTGCGTATTTATCAATCCTTATAGCTTTTGCATCAGCATCCCAGGATGTTGCAATTGACGCATATAGAATCGAGATTGCTGAAAGTAAATTTCAAGCGGTTCTTGGAGCAAGTTATCAGCTTGGATATAGAATTTCAGCGCTGACATCAGGCGCAGGAGCTTTATACTTGGCTAGTTTTTACGACTGGGCATTGACATATCAGGTGATGTCATTGTTCATGTTGGTGGGGATTGTGACAGTCATCTTAATTCCGGAATCAGATAAGCCATCGAATAAACACAATGATTCAGGGTGGCTTAAAAAGAGTTTACTTGATCCTTTTGCTGAGTTTTTTAAGAGAAATGGTTACTGGTCGCTTTTTCTTTTAATGTTTATAGCAATCTATCGAGTCAGTGATTTAATCATTGGAATTGCTGCAAACCCATTCTACGCAGATATTGGGTTCAATCTTTCTGAGATTGCGACTGTGACAAAAGTTTTTGGTTTTACCATAACCATTATTGGAGCATTCATAGGCGGCTTGACGGTCGCACGCTTTGGAATTGGCAAATTGTTGATTATCAGCAGCATCTTATTGACAGTGACGAACTTATTTTTCTTATTCTTGAATAACGCAGGACCTAGTTTGTCTGCTTTAGTATTGACTATAAGCGCAGACAATTTTGCATTGGGTTTTTCTGGAACAGTATTCATTGCATTCCTGTCGAGCTTAACAAGCAGATACTACACGGCCAGCCAATATGCACTTTTTACATCTGTTATGTTTTTGCCTGGCATTACTTTAAGTGGATTCTCTGGAATGATTATTGAGAGCAGCGGTTGGGCCACTCTGTTTATCTACTCTGCATTGCTGGGAATACCATCAATCCTATGCTCATTTTTGATTGTCAAAAAAGGCTGGAAGGAGCAATAATCAGCTTTTAAAGATAAATGAATTTTCCGCAAGGAATTGAGAAAGTGATTTAGGCGTCTCTCCCGTAAGTTCATTGAAAGTATTTGTTTTGTCTTCAATGCCTCCCTCAGCAATCCCTTTGAATAAATCAATGACTGCATCTAAGTGCCACTGGTTTGTCAAAAATTGTCCAAGGGTTTCCTTGTAGGCGTCCATAGGGACATCCACATAATCAACCTGCTTGCCTAGCGCCTTACTAAAAATTTCAGCAACTTCATAGAAAGATAAAATTTCAGGTCCAGTAATCTCATGATTCATTGATTCGTGACCATCTTCAGAAAGCACTTTTGCTATAACTGTTCCAACATCGGTTGTATCAATCATTCCGGTTTTACCCTCACCCATGGGCAGAAAAATTTTGCCTTGATCTTTTATCGTTCCAGCTGATGCGAGTAAATTCTGCATATAAAAATTTGGTTTAATCATGGTCCAAGCTAGCCCTGATTGCTTAATATATTCTTCAGATTCAAGATGTAATTTTGGAATCTGGCTTGTGGCATCCGGCGTCGCCTCTATGGATGACATTTTAACAATTCTCTCAACTCCAGCTTGTTTAGCAGAGTCTACAAGCTGTTTTTCAAGAGCCAGTTGACTTTCAGAGTTTGGAAGCAGAACCAGCACTGTTTTAACCCCTTGCATCGACTGATTTACAACGTCTGTGTTCTCAATTGATCCAATTACTACCTCTCCACCTATGGACTCTAATCCTTCTTTTTTTTCTTCGTTTCTTATCAGTGCTCTAAATCTTTCGCCCTTCTCACCAAGAGATTTTGCTGTTGCAGACCCTGTTTTCCCTGTTGCGCCTGTGATTAGTATCATTTGTTGTTCTCCAAATTAAGTTTTGTTAGATAGAGGTCATGAAAATATGCAACCCCTGTTTCGTATTTTTTGCTTAGCGGTCCTTCATTATATATGCCTGCTTGAAGATTTTGCTGTATTTCTGGTATAAGCTTCTGATCCTCGAGACTCACTTCTAACTGATATTTTCCCTCTTTATTTTCAAAATCCTCCTCACTTATATTCTTGGGGCGGAACAGATTGTAGACGACCCTGCACCATTTTGGCTTCAATGGTTCAATTCTTTGGAAAACAATACCCCTACCGTAAATATTGAATATGAAATTTGGAAAGTGCCAACCAAAACTACCTGGCTGATCACTGTTTGCTCTTTCAGGAACAGAATGGATGCTGTATTCATCTTTATTTTCTAGTGTATAGTCTTGCCAAATTACATCGCGATTGAGTTGAGGATGAACGAGCGGGATATGGTACCCCTCTTGATAGTTATCCACATATGTTTTCCAATTCGCATGCACATCAAATCTAAGTTCATTGTGATGAACTAAATTGTCATCAAAGTAATTGCTAACAACTTTATCAAAGCCAGCAAACCACTCGTCAAGAGATTTAGATTCTTGGTTTAGATTTATGAAAACTAAACCAAATCGTTCCTCTATTGATATTTTAAAGAGAGAATGGTTGTCTTCATCAAAATCATCATTAGCATAGAATTTAGGTGTGTCCATCAGCTTCCCATTGAGATCGTATTTCCAGCCATGATAAGGGCATATCATATGTTTACAGACACCACTTTTAGTAGAAACAACTTTGGCAGCCCTATGTCTGCACACATTGTGAAAAGCTTTAAGATCGTTTGAGTTATCCCTGAGTATAATAATTGGGTAGCCAATAATGTCAGTTGTAATATATGAACCGACTAACGACAATTCCTCGGATCTTCCTACCCACAACCATTCGTTCTTAAAAATACTTTCTGTCTCTTGATTAAAAACAGATGAAGAATGATAGAAGTCAGACGGTAATGTTTTTGTTCTTGCCATAAAAATGATTTAAATCGATATTATGATCTGTAATTATATTAAATAAAATTAGATTAAGGACTATCCATTAAATTAGAAAATAAAGTAGCGCTTATTACAGGCGGTTCAGCTGGAATCGGAGCAGGTGTAGCAATGGCATTTGCGAGAGAAGGTGCTCAGGTGATAATAAACTATCCGAATCAGCAAGAAGAAGAAAACGCAAATAAGGTCCTTAGCAAAGTTTCTGAATATTCAAATGCATCAATGACTATTGAGGCTGATGTATCGGACTCAAAACAAGTATCAGGTATGATTGAGTCAATAAAAGACCAATACAAAAGAATCGATATCCTAGTTAATAATGCAGGCATTGCTACCAGTGCTCCTGTACATGAAATGAAAGATCAGATGTGGAATGAGTTAATTTCTGTCCATCTAAATGGCACATTTTATTGCACAAGAGAATGTCTAAAGATTATGTATGAACAGAAATACGGCAGAATAATTAATACTGCATCTCAGCTAGCTTATAAAGGCAGCGCTGGATTTGCCCACTACACTGCTGCTAAGGGAGCAATAATATCATTCACAAGGTCATTGTCATTAGAGATAGGAACAGCAAACATAAGAGCAAATTGCGTCGCACCAGGAGCAACAATGACGAGAATGCTCTCAGAGGTTCCAACAGAAATACTAGATGGAATCAAAGCTTCTATTCCAAAAGGCACAATCGCTGATATTAGTGAGATAGTTCCAGCTTATGTATTCTTAGCCTCAGAAGACGGCGATCATTTTGTAGGCCAAACTATTAGCCCAAATGGAGGCGACCATTTCCTGTAGAACATAATATTTTGTAAATATTATCTAGATCCTTATACTAATAATAACTGATACAATAAAGCATCAGTACTTATAATGTATGCTATATGCAGATAAATAGTAATAAAGTTTCTTATCAATATCTAGAATCACTACCTATAAAGGACAAGGCATACTTCATTACTTTGATAGATTACAAGGGACTCAGAATCAAGGTAAATCCATCTGGAAGAATAAGCTTTGTTACTTATGCAAGAATAAAAGGCGGCGGTAATCCAAGAACAATCACGCATGGGTCCAAAGAGAAATTATCCCTGCCTAACGCAATTGATTTACATCTTCAAACTATTGATTTATTGGAGAAGGGGATAGATCCAAATCTACTCAAAAAAACTAAGAGAGAACAGTTTAACTCTTCAATGAAATTTATTGATATTGCCAATGAGTACCTATTAAAGAAAAAGTCTACAGGAGAACACTCAACAAATCATTCTGATCATAATCTCAATTACTTACTCTCTAATAAACTCAAAACATTTCATAATGACACTATTGAATCCATAACATTAGATAAACTTGAACAATGGTGGAGAAATAATAGTCATACACCAGCTGCATCAAAAAATGCATTGATGTTGCTTTCAAAAATCTTTAAGCATGCATACTCTACAGGCCTTTATTATTTACAAAATAATCCTGCAAATGAGTTCAGGAGAAAGATGCTTATTACTGGCCAAAAAACATCAAAAAAACAATTAGATATCGTTAGTGAATACCCAGAGTACTTATATGACTTATGTGATCCTATGGATGAACATAGACTCAACATAATTACAAGAAATGTAATTTATATGATGACTATTACTGGTTTAAAAAAGAACGATATTTTACAACTTAAGGCGAAACAAATTACCGATAATAGCCATATAACCATAAAGAAAAGAAATAAATTTATTCAAGTAGTTCCGATAACAAATGATATTCAATCGGTTCTAAATCACACATACGAATATTTATATGCAAATACAGGTATCTATCAAAGTGAATACGTTTTTTATAATCCTAAAACTGGTAAACCAATAACAAATCTTAGAAAGTCTCTAGTCAAATTATCATCATCAATTGAGTGGGAAGTACATCCTGAATCTATACGGAAAAGTTTTGCAAATATCTGTGATAATGTCTCAATACCAAGAAAGCATTACTATCAACTTTTAGGGATTAGAGAAAGTTATATTCCTCATACAGACACCTCCTTAGAAAATGAACAAATCGATAAACTAAGACTATCTTTAATAAAGGTGCAAGATAAAATTAATGGAATGTGTCCGATGATTGTGCCAGGTAAGTATGATAGGATATCAGACCTCATATTTATGTAATCTACGTATCTTATGTAACTTTATATGAAGTATACTGATATAAGTGTCTGATATATATATTAAAAATATTAGAACACAATATTAATATATTACGACAGATCTTATTGATTTACCTTCATGCATTAGATGAAATGCTTCATTTATTTCTTCTAGCGGCATTGTATGTGTAATTAGATTATCAATATCGATCTTTCCATCCATATACCAGTCTACAATTTTAGGAACATCGGTTCTTCCTCTAGCACCACCAAATGCAGAACCTCTCCACACTCTTCCTGTGACTAATTGAAATGGCCGTGTCGATATTTCCTGTCCAGCACCTGCAACTCCGATGATTACAGATTCCCCCCATCCTTTGTGACAACTTTCCAAGGCTTGACGCATAGTTTCCACATTACCTATACATTCAAATGAGTAATCTACTCCTCCGTCAGTGATATCAATTATGTTTTCAACTACATTCTCTGATTTTTTAGGGTTAATAAAGTCTGTCATCCCAAACTTCTCTGCTAGTGGAACTTTATCTTCATTTATATCGATACCAACAATTTTATCTGCACCCACCATTCTTGCACCCTGTATTACATTAAGACCTATACCGCCTAAACCAAATACAGCTACCGTTGATCCAGGCTCTACTTTTGCATCGTAAACAACAGCGCCTATACCAGTGGTGACTCCACAGCCGATATAACAGATTTTATCAAAAGGTGCATCCTCTCTAACTTTTGCTACAGCAATTTCTGGCATTACAGAGTAGTTTGAAAAAGTAGAACAGCCCATGTAGTGATAAATTGGCTCACCATTAAGAGAAAACCTTGAAGTTCCATCTGGCATTAATCCTTGTCCTTGCGTTTCCCTGATTGACTGACAAAGATTTGTCTTTGGATTTAGGCAAAAATTACATTCTCTACATTCAGGGGTGTAGAGTGGAATTACATGATCGCCTGGCTTTACTGAAGTCACATTCTTTCCAACTTCCATAATAATACCGGCACCTTCATGTCCTAGCACTGAAGGAAAAATCCCCTCAGGGTCATCGCCTGATAGTGTGAATGCGTCTGTATGACATACTCCGGTTGCTTTTATTTCTACCAATACCTCATTGTCACCCGGCCCATCTAGATCTAGTTCTTCTATAATTAGATCTTCTCCGGCTTTTATTGCTAAAGCTGCTTTCGTTTTCATTTCCCCTCCTGAATATGACTATCAATTAGAATATCAATTATGACAACTATATTAAACAATCGAAGTGATTAGATTATTTTTAAATCGAATGCTAATGTAGTTAAAAATTTCTAGTTACAGATATGCATAGATCCTTTAGAGAGGTTATAGAATTACTCGAGTCACAAGGGAAGCTGGTTAAAATTAAGAAACCAGTTAACCCGAAGTATGAAATGGCTGCCTTAATGAAGACTCTTGAAGACGAGTCTAAAGCCTTCATATTTGAGAATGTTGAGAATTCAGATTATAAGGCGGTAGGAGGACTATTTACTTCCATGGGCCGCTATGGACTCATTTTTAATGGTGACGGCAGTGAAGATTTTACATATGAACAAGCCGGACAAAAAGTTATGTCTGGGATTGCAAATCCAATACCTTATGAACATGTCGATTCAGGCCATGTAACAGAAACAATCCTACAGGGAAGCGACATTGATCTCACTAAACTTCCTGCCCCTACATTTTTTGAGCTTGATACAGGACCATTCCTGACAGCTGCTGTAGGTATTTTTAAAAAACCCAATGGCGAAATTAATGTTGGATTCTATAGATGTTTGATTATTGATAAAGAAAATCTTCTGATCAATGCCAGCGGATTGAGTGATCTAAGAAAAGCTTATGCTTGGCATAAAGAGAACAATAAAGAAATGAGGGTTACTATGGTGCTAGGTGCTCCGCCGGCTTTACTAATGGCTGCCGCATCTAAATCTCCAGATGAAGTTTCAGAATTAGATGTTGCTGGAGGCATTAATGGTGAAGCAATTGAAGTCATAACAGGCCCAGACTCCGGGTTGCCGATACCTGCAGATTGTGAAATGGCATTTGAGACAATTGTTGATCTCGATAATATGGTAGAAAACACGTTAGGGGAATTCGGTGCTCAATACGGAACTGAGCATGCTCCAATGTGTAAAGTAACAAGTTTGCTGCAAAGGAACGATGCAATGTTCTATACGCTCATGGCTGGCAGAGCAAAAGAACATAACAATCTTGGTTATCTAACAGTTTATGGTATCTCAAAAGGTCTTGAGCAAAAAATTAGGCAAGGCTATCCAAATGTGACAGATATCGCAGTTCACTTTGACACAAAAATTGGCCCATTAATGCATTTGGTTATCGCAATAAAAAAGACTGACGATGACGAACCTGGGCGGATGATAAAGGAGCTCTTTGAAATGAATATGGGGTTTTTCAACCTCGCCTGGATGGCAAAAAGAATCATCATTGTAGACGATGATGTTGACCCCAATGACATGGATGACGTGGAATGGGCTACTTGGACAAGGATGGGTAGAGCGGAAAAGTTATATACATTTCCAAATTTTGTAACATGGGAAGTTGACAGAGCCGCACTACCTGATGGGACATCAGCAAGAATAGGTATTGATGCGACCAAAGATATGGACTATGCGGACGACCTAGTAAAGCCTGTAATTCCAAACGAAGAAAATATAGATCTAAAGAACTATATATAGGTAAAAAAATGATAGATCCATATTTAGCAGTAGCTCTCCAAACCAAAGTCAAGCATGTCAAAACGAGAGACGAGGTTCAGACCAATCTTGATCACATTGGAAATATGATCGAGATGGTGACACACATGTGTTCATTGGAGTTACCCGTTAAGTTAATTGCACTAGGTGAAGGCGCAGTTCAGGGTTTCGTTGACGAGATATTGGATATGAATCAGGCCGAATACGCAAAAATAATGGCAGCAGAAATACCAGGCCCTGAAACAGACTTTTTAGGAGTTCTGGCAAAAGAAAAAGGTACATATATCATCGGACAGCTTAAGGAGAGACTTCCGGAATATAAAGATAGATTTTTTAATACAATATTCATCATTGATGACAATGGCGATGTCATATACAAGCATCATAAGAATATTGTGGTATTTGTTGAGCACTCAACGACACCCCATGATGTTTATGATCAATGGGTCGAGCAGCACGGTGACTCCATCGAAGCTTTCTTTCCAGTTGCCAAAACTCCAATAGGGAATATTGCAGGCACCGTTGGTGTAGAGGGCTCTTTCCCAGAATCATTCAGGGCTTTTGCTCTAAATGGGGCAGAAATACTTTACAGGGCATCCTTGCCTGAACCTTGGGTCTCCAGAGAGATCTTTGAAGTCCAGAATCGATCAAGAGCGATTGATAACACTGCCTACATGATAGCGCCAAATACAGGATCTCTAATAATGCCATCTGAAGACAACGGAGATCCAACAATAATCGATGGCGCCTTAGGCGGCAGATCATCAATAATTGATTACAAAGGAACAATACTTTCAAAGACAGACACTGTTGGAGATGCATACACTGCAAGTGAAATAAACATTGAAGCTTTGAGGCATTATCGTCAAAATGCAAGATTTCAAAACTGGATTCCTTATCTCAAAACCGAGATATTCAAAAAACTCTATGACCGACCTATATGGCCAAATAACCTTCCACCAATGAATCATGAGGACGCAGGGAAGGTGTTTAACGATTCAGTGAAGAAGCTCATCAAATCTGGAATCTATACCGAACAATCTAAAAAATAAATGCTGCCCAAGAGCTATAAACCAGACGGCTCATTCGATCTGATAAGATTAGGCAGCGATAACGATGGCGGTTATCTCGTCGATCCAAAGTCTATTGATGACTCTGCAGCTCTTCTCGCGCTGGGCATAGGAAGAAATTGGAGTTTTGAAAAAGATTTTATAGAGCGGAAGAAAGTCGGGGTTCATGCTTATGATTACTCTATAGGCATTCGATACTGGATTAAGCATTTTTTTAAAAGGCTTATTTCGATTTTAATCGGAAGGCTTTTTGCCCCCTTAGAAGCGGTAAAGCTTTATTTAGAATTTAGAGCATTTTTTAAAGAGCATGCCGTTTTGTTTTTAGAAAAAATTGGCACTACGCCAGGTTGTGATACCAACTTGAATCAAGCGATAGAAAGGCTAGATGATATGCCAATATTTCTCAAGGTAGACATTGAAGGATACGAGTATCAAATTCTAGATGAAATCATCGCATGCAGCGATCGTCTGTCCGGATTGGTAATCGAATTCCATGCGGTCTCTGAAAATAAAGAAAAGATCGAAAAATTTTTAGATCAAATAACACTAAAACTGATCCATATTCACCCGAATAATAATCGTTTGGATGAGGAGGGTGATCCCAAAGCAATAGAGCTGAGTTTTTCAAAGAATCCAAAAAAACTTGGAGATCAATTTATTTGTCCTCATATGCTTGATCAAGACAATGTTCCAAGAAAGGCGGCGGTAGACTTAAGGTTCAGTGAAATCTAACTCAATGAGGACCATTCTTTTAGTCGCCTCTAAGATGTCTTCCTCAATAGGCTTTCCTTTTTTGTAACCAACACCCCCAAAAAAACCATCGATACGACTATGAGTAAAAAGAGCATTAAGTTTTGGATATATATAGTCTGAATCATTAGGTTCAACATTTATTTTCGATTGAACCTCCCTGCCTTTAAATAAAATTTTTATTTCATTAGCATCGGTCAAGTTTCTCCACCATATATTCGGTTTATCAGTCACGCATGTTAACAATCCTGTTCTGTGTTGAAAAAAGCTTACGGGTATAAAATATTGCTTGCTAGTTTTTGCTCCAGTTACATATAGAACCAAAACACTGTGGCTAGCAAGGAAGTGTAGGGGCGATCTTAAAATAAAGATCATGACGGGATTGATAAAAAGACGCCAAATCATTTTCTAAGACCCAGTCTCAGTTTTTTTGATTCTCTCGGCAACAGATTCTTTAATATCATAGGGCTCCCAATTTTTTGGAGCAGTATATATACCCAGCTTTACCATTTTATTTACCTGATGCTTGACCAGTTCAACCTGATCTTCTTCGGTGAATGGGGGTTCATTCATGCATAGATTTTTTGGATATATCCCACCTTTTGCCATCATCGCATCATAGATGACTTTGTATTCTTCAACTCTCATATCTTTGGTTAAATTTTGCCACTGTCCTCTCAATCTAAAATCTCTTAAGCCATCAATGTTTACAATTGCACTGACCAGTGCTTCTCCACCACTCAGATATTCAGAGATAATTTGGCCTCTATAATCAATGATTTGGCTTTTTCCGTTACTGAATTTAAAGTCTTCTCCACCGGGCATATAGATTCCACCAATATTAGGAGCAAGCACATAACAAGTATTAAATATGGCATGGGATTGATTCTGTATTTGATTCATATTATTTCCCATCCATGGCTCTGGATACTGTGATCTATATATTATTTCAGCACCATTCATGGCAAGACCGCGAGCAGCTTCAGGATAACTTCCCTCTGCACAAATTAAAGTTCCAATATTTCCAATCTCAGTTTTTGCAACCGGATACAACGCATCATGGAGTTTCTCTGGATCATCCCCATATTTTTGAAGATAAATGTCCCAAATATCACTGGGCGCTGTGTTGGTTTCTTTTTGATAGAAAGATGTTTTTATATGGGTATGGATGAGCTCGCCCTTTGGATCGATAATGAATGCAACATTAAAGATTCTATCGGGCATAAGCTCTGGAACTTTCGCAACCATTTGAGCAATGAGGTAAATATTGAATTGCTTGCATATTTCACCTAGAAACTCTGTTTCCTTTCCCGGTATTTCGGGTACGACCTCATTGTATATCCGAAGATGTTCTTCGCCTCCACCAAGGCACCACCCTCCAATTCCACCCTCAGAGATTGAGACAAGCTGAACAGGCAAATCCAAGCTGCAATTCCATACAGCGTAACCGATACTGGTCTGGAGCCTTTCCAGATCTTTCCAATAATCGTCAATGGTGGTCGCCATATGCGATTCGTTTTGTATCCCAACAGCAGAATATTGGAGCGTCATAATTTCACCTTTTGTTAAAACTTAAAATTAAAAAAATCGATTCAATCAATAACATATTACAGTATATTGAGTATTTACAAATTAAATGAAAGGGGAAAGCATGAGCGATAATGAACAATCGAATCCAACATCCAGTGAAATATCTTTTAAAGATATCCCTTTTAATTCCTATAAAATTTTCTTTATCTGTTTGATTGGAGTGACCTTTGCAAATTTAGATCATTCAATATTTATTCTGGTGAGTGAAAAATTTCAAAGTGATTTTGGATGGTCATTAACGGATGTGGGCTGGTTTGTTGCCATAACGTTTTTCATTTCAGGCATTCTTTGTACACAAGTTGGGGTTCTTACAGACCGCATTGGAAGAAGAAAATCTTTATTATGGTCAACCTTCCTTACCCCTATTTTTGTCGCTTTTTTGGCCATTGCACCAAATACCATATCGGTGCTTATTGCCAGAACACTAGGCTTTACCGCTGCTGGGGCTCAATCACCCATTACTTTGACGACCGTGACCGAGTCTTCTCCGCCAAGATTTAGAGGGCTTTTTACTGGCATTCTGCAGATTGGATTTCCTCTTGGTTGGTTTTTTGCATCAATATTGGTTGCCTTCATGATTGATGAACTGGGAATCAACTGGAGATACACATTCTTGCTGGCCTTACTCTTTCTTCCATATGGTTGGATAATATATAAATATCTTCCAGAATCTGAGGCATGGTTAAAATCTCAAGCATCAAAAGCTTCTGATGAGCCATCCATCAGTACCATGGTTTTATTTCAAGAAAAGTGGAGAAGGAAAACGCTGCTCCTTTTTACCGGACAATTTTTATATGCATTTGCATATGGCAGCACATTGATGCTGGTTTTATATTTCACCCAAGAAAGAGG
>NZZH01000001.1 GCA_002702405.1 Flavobacteriaceae bacterium
ATTCTATAACCTTCTTTCTAGTTTTGATTACATGAGTTCAACCCCTACCCTTTTTAATTCTGGTACAAAACATTCTCAATTGTCTTCTTGTTATCTAACAACCGTACCAGATGATCTACACGGCATATATGGTGCAATACAAGATAATGCTATGTTGTCTAAATGGGCAGGAGGACTAGGGAATGATTGGACTCCTGTTAGAGGGCTAGGATCACAAATAAAAGGAACAAATGGAAAGTCTCAAGGTGTTGTTCCTTTTCTTAAAGTAGTAAATGACACAGCAGTAGCTGTCAATCAAGGAGGAAAAAGAAAAGGAGCTGTTTGTTCTTATTTAGAAACTTGGCATGTAGACATAGAAGAATTTGTGGAGCTGAGAAAAAATACAGGAGATGATAGAAGAAGAACTCATGACATGAACACAGCGAACTGGGTACCAGATTTATTCTTAAAAAGAGTTTCTGAAGACAAAGCATGGACACTATTCACTCCAAGCGATACACCTGACCTACATGATCTATATGGATTAGACTTTGAGAAAAGGTATGAAGAATATGAAGCAATGACAGAGACAGGCGAAATAGAATTCTTTAAAAAGGTTGAAGCAAAAGAACTATGGAAAAAGATGCTTTCTATGGTGTTCGAAACTGGACATCCTTGGATAACTTTTAAAGATGTTTGTAATCTTCGATCTCCACAACAGCACACAGGGGTCGTACATTCTTCAAACCTCTGTACTGAGATAACACTTAATACAAGCCAAGATGAAATAGCTGTTTGTAACCTCGGGTCTGTAAACCTAACTCATCATATAAAAGATGGAGAAATGGATGGTGCAAAGCTAGAAAAAACAATAACAACAGCGATAAGAATGTTAGATAACGTAATAGACATAAATTATTACGCTGTAACGGCAGCAGAAACATCAAACATGAAACATAGGCCAATAGGTATTGGCATTATGGGCTTTCAAGATGCACTCTATATGCTTGAAACGCCCTATGCATCAGAAGAAGCCGTAGAATTTGCTGACCGATCAATGGAGATGGTCAGTTACTATGCCATCAAAGCATCCAGTGATCTTGCGAAAGAAAGAGGAGCATACAAGTCTTATGAAGGATCGCTTTGGAGTCAAGGGATATTGCCTATAGATTCAATTAAGCTTTTAAAAGAAAGCAGAGGAGAAAACTATCTCGACCTTGATGAAAGCTCTACTATGGACTGGGACAAGCTAAGAAAGACAGTCAAAAAACAAGGGATGAGAAATTCTAATGTCATGGCCATAGCACCAACGGCCACTATAGCTAACATAACTGGTGTATCTCAATCCATTGAACCAACTTATCAAAATCTCTATGTTAAATCTAATCTCTCAGGAGAATTCACAGTAACTAATATACCTATGGTCGAGAACTTAAAGAAACTTGGCTTATGGGACTCAGTAATGATAAATGACCTGAAATACTATGATGGAAGTGTGAAAGAAATATCAAGAATTCCAGAAGAGATTAAGAAACTCTATGCTACATCATTCGATATTGAGCCAAGATGGCTAATTGACGCAGCAAGCAGAAGACAAAAATGGATAGATCAAAGTCAATCTTTGAATCTATATATAGACGAACCAAACGGAAAAAAGCTAGATATCATGTATCGCATGGCTTGGCTTAGAGGCTTAAAAACAACTTACTACTTAAGATCAAGATCTGCGACAACGGCAGAAAAATCAACAATAGCAACAGGTGAGCTAAATGCAGTATCAGCAACAGCACAGCCTGATGAACCAAAACCAGCAGCAACTACAGCACCTTCAGCCTGTTCTGTCCTAGATCCAGACTGTGATGCTTGTCAGTAAGAAAAGGAGAAAAAAATGTTAAATTGGGATGAATACGACGAACCAAAAATAAAACAAAAACCACAGCAAGAGGTCCAGCAGCAAGTTCCTGAAACAAATAATGATGAAATACAAGAGCAAGTTCTAGAAAATTATGCACCAATTGAACCAGGAGACAGAGCAAAAGAAGCAAAGGAAGCAATACAAGACCTGGATACTAAAGAAGGAGAGGAAGAGCTAGAGGTGCTTGCTGGAAGAGTGCAAGTAGACGACAAAGCAATGATAAATTGCAGAGCTGATTTAAATCAGTTAGTACCCTTTAAATATGATTGGGCTTGGCAAAAGTACTTAGACGGAAGTGCAAATCACTGGATGCCTCAAGAGATAAATATGACAACAGATATTGCACTTTGGAAGTCTGAAGATGGCTTAACAAAAGATGAGAGAACGATTGTAATGAGAAACCTAGGATTCTTTTCGACAGCTGACTCTCTTGTTGCAAATAATTTAGTACTTGCAATATATAGGCTCATAACAAACCCTGAGTGTAGACAATACATACTAAGACAAAGCTTTGAAGAAGCAATTCATACTCATGCTTACCAATACTGCATTGAATCATTAGGGATGGATGAAGGAGAGATATTTAATATGTATAGAGAGATCCCAAGTGTAGCTAAAAAAGCTTCATGGGGACTAAAGTATACAAAGGAAATTTCTGAGCCAGGATTTAAAACTGGTACAGATGAAACTGATAAGTTGCTACTTAAAAACTTAATTGCCTTCTACTGTGTCCTTGAAGGAATTTTCTTCTACTGTGGCTTTACTCAGATACTTTCGATGGGAAGAAGAAATAAAATGACAGGAACAGCAGAGCAATTTCAATACATACTTAGAGACGAATCTATGCATCTAAACTTTGGAATCGACAT
The DNA here is from genome assembly GCA_002702405.1 of Flavobacteriaceae bacterium. The sequence continues at coordinate 2,764 of NZZH01000001.1, forward strand.
GATTAATCAAATCAAAATAGAGAATCCTCATCTTTGGGATGAACAAATGCGTCACGAAGCTGCACAGATGATTCTTGAAGGTACAGAGCTGGAAGTACAATATGCAAAAGATACGATGCCAAGAGGAATACTAGGAATGAATGCTAATATGATGGAAGAATACCTTCAATTTATTGCTAACAGAAGGCTTGTCCAAATAGGTTTAGAAGAAGAGTTTGAAGGAGCAGCTAACCCATTCCCTTGGATGTCTGAAATCATGGACTTAAGAAAAGAAAAGAACTTCTTTGAAACTCGAGTTATTGAATATCAAACTGGCGGCGCTTTAAGCTGGGACTAAGTACAAAGATAATAGCCCACCGCGGCGCATCGGACGATGCACCAGAAAATACATTAGCATCTGTTCAATCTGCATTTGACCAAAATGCTGATGGTGTTGAGATCGATATTAGACTTACCAAAGATAATCAAATTGTCTGTCATCATGATAAAAGCTGTTTAAGAACATCGAATAAACCTATTCTTATAAAAGATAGCAATTATAAAGAGTTGAGAAAACTTGATGTAGGTTCTTGGTATGGAAAAGAATGGACAGATGAAACTATACCCTTATTAGGGCAAGTATTAGATCTGGTTCCTGATAAAAAACTAATATTTATAGAAGTTAAAACTGGAACAGAGATAGTTGAGCACCTACTTCACCAGATCTACCAATATAAAGAAAAAATTAATGAAATAAGTATCATTTCTTTTTATCCAGAGGTCATCAAAGACATTAAAAGTAAGGCGAATGAATTAACTGCTAATTTATTAATAAACTTTGAAGGGCCAAAATTGGTACAAGAGCAAGACATAATAAGCGTAATGAAAAAAATAAATGCGGATGGAATAGGAGCTCAGAACCATAAATCCTTGAATCTAGAGTTCTATAAAAAAATTAAAAAAGAAAACAAAAAAGTTCATGTTTGGACTGTGAATTCGAAAGAAGAAGCTAAAAACTATTGTCAGATAGGACTTAGTTCAATAACAACTAATTGTCCAGGCAACATCAAAGAGTTTTTATCTAATTCTATTTAATATTTCTTTTTTTTTACTTTAGTTCTATAGTGATTCCCATGAAAGATCATGATGTTGGCTTCTTGGAGCTGGTTCAAAAATCATTAGAGAGCGTTCCAGAATACGATGTTCACCAAGTAAAAAATAAATTAGATAATTCCGAAGAATTCTATTTGATAGACGTAAGAGAAGATAATGAATGGATAGCAGGTAATATCCCTAATTCTATTCATATTGGGAAAGGTGTCATCGAGAGAGATATAGCCAATCTAATTCCCAATAAAGATGCCGAGATAGTCTTATACTGTCAAGGCGGCTTTAGATCAGCACTTGCTGGTGAAAGCATACAAAAGATGGGTTATAAAAATGTTTTTTCAATGAGTGGGGGTTATAGTGATTGGATCAATAATAATTGAATTGAGTGGGGAGACTCATAATAAATGTCACCTTCTAATAAAGTAGGCATAACTGAAGTTGTATTAAGGGATGGTATTCAATCTCTATTAGCTACTAGAGTCCCTCTTAGGGATCTGGTGCCAATTATCCCTGTGTTAGATAAGATAGGATATTGGTCTATGGAGACTTGGGGAGGAGCGACCTATGATGCTTGTATTAGGTATCTTGATGAAGATCCTTGGGAAAGGCTGAGAACCTTTGAAGCATTAATGCCAAACACTCCGCAACAAATGCTCATAAGGGGTCAAAACCTGGTAGGTTATAAACACTATTCACAAAAAGTTATTTCACGCTTCTTAGAGAAATCCGCAGAAAACGGCATTGAAATTTTTAGAACCTTTGATGCATTGAATGATTTCGACAATATCAAATTTACTATTAAAGAAGTTAAAAGGATTGGAAAACACGCTCAAGGCACAATGGCTTACACAACAAGTCCAGTTCATGACATGTCCACCTGGTTAGATCTAGGAAAAAAGATAGAAGATAATGGAGCAGATTCTTTAGCCATAAAAGATATGGCTGGTTTGCTAAGGCCATTCGACGCATATGAATTAGTATCTAATTTAAAACAAAACCTTTCTATACCTATCCACATGCAAACTCATGCAACGACAGGAATGTCAGCCGCTACTAACATGAAAGCAATAGAGGCTGGAATTGACAATATAGATACCTCAATTTCTTCGTTAAGTATGACTTATGGTCATTCTGCAACTGAAACCATGAACGCAATTTTTGAAGGTCAAAAACGATTCATTGATCTAGATTTAGAAGCTCTAGAAGAATGTTCGAACTATTTTAAAGATATAAGAGAAAAGTACTCTGAATTTGAAGGCGATATGAAAGGTGTAGATACAACTATGCTGGTTAAACAAGTGCCTGGTGGAATGATTTCAAATCTAGAAACCCAACTCAAATCAAATAAACTAGAAGATAAGATAGATCTAGTAAAAAATGAAATACCTGAAGTAAGAAAAGATTTTGGTTTTCCTCCTCTTGTGACGCCTGCGTCCCAAATAGTTGGAGCTCAAGCATTGCTTAATGTTATTGATGGGCAGAGATATAAAAATCTATCGAATGAATCTATAAATCTTATTAAAGGAAATTACGGCAATTTACCAGGCGAAATAAAAGAAGAACTTAAAAAACGAGTAGGTTCAATGGATGAAGTGGGTGAAGCTCTTGACCCTGAAGAATTAGACAACATGAAAAAAGAATTAAAGGAATTATGTTCAGAAAACTCTCTGCCAGACCTTTCGGAAAATGAAGAAATGCTAATAACTTATATATTATTCCCCAACATAGCACTTAGGTTTTTCCAAACTCTCAATTTCTAATTCATTAAACTTACTATCTCTATCTGACAATTTACAAATAATTCGAGGCTGCTTCCGTTATTGCGTTTCCTTCGATTCTAGAATGATACATAGTTCGTGGCTCTGTTAAATCCCAGGGAGACGCTTGATGCATTAAACATCTATTATCCCAAATAACAGCATCCCCTACTTCCCAGGAGTGGTGATAAGTCCAGAATTTATTTTTAGTAGTAAACTCTTCAAGATCTTTAGCTAATTTTTGAGCTTCAATATCAGTCATGCCTGGAATTCTATGTATGTGTCTTCCAATAGTGAGGCACTTGGTTCCTGTTTCAGGGTGCGTCTTCACCAAAGGTCTTAATGGCTTAGGATCAATATCAAAGCCATAACTATTAAACTCACTCTCTTCTGCAGGCTTATGCCCATATCTATCCTTTTGACTAAACTCATAAGAGTGGTAAGCAGATAATGCATCAATCTTATCTTTGATGTCTTGATCAAGAGCTGCATAAGAGGCCCTACAGTCTGCCCAGCCAGTTTCACCTCCTTTTTTTGGAACAACATGAGCTGTAAAAACAGCTCCCTTTGCCTGTATAGGCATATAAGTGCTGTCGTGATGCCATTCCATATTACCTTTCAAGGATTTGACGATATCGTCATCAAAAGGGTCCCTTAAGGTTCCATCTGTTCTAACATTGCTTATTGGACTTAATTCAAACTCTAAGTCACCAAATCTCTTAGCAAATCTTACTTGTTCTTCATTGCTTAAATTTTGTGCTGGAAAGATCAGCAAAGCATACTCTAGCCAAAGTTCGTACAATTGTTGCATTTCATTTTCTTCAATGTTCGTCAGAGTTATATCGGTAACTCTCGCTCCGAAGGATCTATCTAATTTATCTACCTTGAACACTTGTATGACTTTACTGTTTTAAATGGTTAGCCTAATATAAATCAGTATCACATTTAAATAAAGATATGCCGTACATAGAAAATAGAATAGTCCATGATGCAGATGCCCATACTATGGAACTTCCAAATTGGTATGATGAATTTGGATCAAAAAAAGTTCAAGAAGCATTTCGAGAGCGCTTTAAAGGAAGCAAAGGTCTTGCGCATACCTATTTTGAAGATATTGCTGAAGTCCATAAACAGAAATCTTACCAAGACTCGAATGAAAAGAATCTTATGATAAGAAAAAACTATGATGCTTTAGGTTCCTTTGATAAGCATGATAGATCTGAAGCTTTAGATCTTCTTGGAGTCAAATCTCAATTAGTTTTTCCCACCTCTCCTAATGTGTGGTTAGAGAGCCTGGAACATTCTGATGAAGTAGAGCTTCTGTATGAGGTAGCTTCAGCCACCAATAGAACTCAAATTGAATTTTGTTCAGATGATAAGAGGCTATTGCCGGTTGCTTACATACCGCTAGCTGATTTAAATAAAGCAAGTGAAACAGCAACAGAGGCAATTAAATTGGGTGCGAAAGCTCTTTTGATACCTTGGGCATGCCCCAAGAGACATTCCACAAGCCATATTAAACTTGATAAAGTTTGGTCACAAGCTCAAGAAGCAGGATTACCTATCTTATTTCATGTTGGGACTGCTGATTTCGTGATGCCAAAATCTCATTCGATAAATGGTATGCCAAAAGTAAAAGATTTTCATGGAGGGGAAGAAAATTTTAGATCTATTTCTTATATGGCTATATCTTCTGGTCCCATGCAAGCTTTGTCACTATTAATTCTAGATGGAGTTTTGGAAAGATTTCCTTCACTAATGTTTGGAGTGATCGAGCTTGGGTCTGTCTGGGTTCCAGGCTTTATGAGACAACTAGATTCAGCATATGAAGCATTTGCTAGACATGAAGAAAGGCTGCAAGAACTTTCTCTTAAACCGAGTGAATATGTATCTCGCCAAGTTAGAGTAACGCCATATCCAACAGAACCGACTGATTGGGTAATTGAGCAAGCAGGAAGCGATATATTTATGTTTTCCTCTGATTATCCGCATCTAGAAGGAGGAAGAAATCCTATGGGTCGTTTTGAAAAAGCTACTGCGCACCTAAATATTACAGATCAAGATAAGTTTTATAGAAAAAATTTCGAAGAATTAATGGGATCAGCTTTTAAATAAAGTGAAGCTAACTAATTCATACATTGGTTTGCCTGAAGATTTTTATCAGGTAGTTAATCCTCTTCCAGTAAAGTCACCTCAAATAATTTCTTTCAATGATGAATTAGCTCAATACCTTGGTCTCGAAATTGATAAGAAAGAAGCCCTTAAATATTTTTCAGGAAATTCAATCCCTGAAAACACAACTCCCATTGCATTAAATTACGCTGGTCATCAATTTGGAAATTTTGTTCATGAATTGGGTGATGGCAGAGCAACCCTACTAGGTGAAATAGAAGTAAATAAAGAGAGATTTGATATTCAACTTAAAGGCTCTGGACCAACAAAATTTTCTAGACAAGGTGATGGTCGTTCTGCATTAGGTCCTGTGATAAGAGAGTATATTGTTAGCGAAGCTATGCACCATCTAAATATTCCTACTACTAGAGCTTTAGCCGCTGTACAAACTGGAGAACATGTATTTAGGGATGTTATAGAACCAGGTGGAATCTTAACTAGAATTGCAAAAAGTCATCTAAGAGTTGGTACGTTTGAATATTTTGCTTCGAGACAACAATGGGAAAATGTTAAGCTTTTAGCTGATTACACTATACAAAGACATTTTCCTGAAATCAGAGTACTAGATAATCATTATTTGGAACTACTTAAAGCAGTCGCGGATAGACAGTCCAAGTTAATTGCGAAGTGGATGAGTGTTGGATTTATCCATGGCGTCATGAATACAGATAACTTCACAATTTCAGGAGAGACTATAGATTATGGTCCATGCGCTTTTATGGATGAATATGATCCAGCAACTGTTTACAGTTCAATAGATCATGGAGGCAGATATGCTTTCGGTAATCAACCAAGCATCGCTGCTTGGAATCTTGCTTCTTTAGCAGGATGTTTAATTTCTTTCATAGACGAGGACTCAAAAAAAGCCAATGAACTTGCCACCAAAGTACTTGATGATTTTTCAATCAAAACTAATCAAGAGATATTAGATGTTATGTGTCTAAAAATTGGACTAGAAGGAAGTTCAGATAAGCACCAAAGTATTTTAAAAGATTTACTTAAGATAATGATTCCAAATAAAGCTGACTACACTTTAAGCTTTAGATATTTGAGCCTAGCTTTATCAGATAAAGATTCTTTGTTTCTTGATCAATTTAAAGATCAAGAAAAAATTAAAGAGTGGCTTAGTAATTGGAAAGTAACCGTAAAAGAATTAAATCTAGACTCAGAGAAAATGGTTAAGAAGATGGATAGTATTAATCCTATATACATTCCTAGAAATCATAACGTCGATAAGGCGATAAAGGCTACTTATGAAGAAAACTTGGATCCCATGAATGAGCTTTTGGAGGTTCTAAAGAACCCTTTTGAAGAAAATAAAAAATATTCGCACTTAACAGTTCCTCCAAAGGAAGAAGAGAAAATACTTCAAACCTTTTGCGGAACTTAATCTTTTAATCTTTCTGTTCTGAGGAATTTAAAGAAACACCAAGTTGCCACAGCACTCAGTACATGCCATATAGCATGGGCTTGAAAAAACCTATCTGGATCACAATAAGGGCTATCAGGTACTCCTGTTAACCAAATAGAGAAAGCTAAAAGGTAGGTAAAAACACCCGCAAAAAACCAAGGATGATAGGTTCTTGAATATCTAGGAGGTTCTTTTGCTATTAGTCCAGGTAGCCAAAAAGTTGCAATCCACCAATAATCAGCAAGATTGTTCCATATTTCCCAAGGAAATATGCCAAACACTGCACAGACAAAGAAACCTATGAAGCCTGATAGCCATCTAAAATTAGGTGTCCAGTATCTATACAAGCATTCAGATATAAACCATAACCCTATAGAAACAGCGAAAAGGTTAAATCCAAATCCAGTACCTAATCCATCTGTCCACCTAAATATTCCATCGATAATTACAATAACTAAATAAACAGAAAAAATCTTTTTAACAGACCACCTTCCCATCTCTCCAACATTAATCAACCAAGGAATAAGTATGTACATCACCATACTTAAGTTATCTGCCCATTGACCCCAACCCGTATGTGTTCCGTGCATAAGCATTGATCCTGGCCCTAAATAAATAACAGCTCCAGCGTAAAGCATTGATATAGGAGTTAATCCAGTGAATTGATTTTTGGAATCTCTTTCTTCTCTAGACAAAACCCAGTACATGGTCAAACCAACAATCATAAAACCTAAATTACTGAGGGCGTTGACTGGCTCTCTAAATATAGAAGAACTAATCCTTTCGCACCAACGCCAAGCCTCTCCTATGACAGCACCAGGTTCAAGAGAAGGGATCACACCGAAATGTCCCAAAAGGAAATAGGTAGCCATGAATCCAAAGCACAACGAAAGTGCTATTGGAAAGACATTTTTTTCCCAATTAGAAGTCATTAATAAAAAAATTAAAGAGAGAGGATTAATTTCTTCTCTCTTTAAAACTTATAAGTGATTATTCTCCGTAATAGAACTGTTCACACAATTCGATATTATCAGAAACAAATTCATCAACTAAAGAGACTGCTTCATTGTAAGCATCTGCCCAAGGTGCATTTCCTGCATATCCTTGGTCTAAAATTCTACCAGCAGCAGCGCCATCTCTAGTTACTGACCTAATCATTACAGTGGATGATTCATGTTTTCCTCCCCCAATTGAAATAAACACTCCATTGAAGAAGTTAGGGTGTCCTGCGTCTTGGATGCCCTTCTCTAATTTGCTCATTGCCCCCACAAAAGCATTTAAGTTTTCAGAAGCAACTTTGACTCTTCCGACTCTTTCGAATCCAGGTTCAAGTCTCCAATTTTTTAATGGCTTCCATGTCGCTGAGTAAACTGGATTTCTTAAATTAGCCAATCTAGTAGGTGCCTGGCTAGGGTCATATTTCCCTGCGCCACCTAAAGCACCTTCAAGATTATCAAAACCACTCCAAACCATCATTTCATTGATGCTGTCATTTGTGATGCAAACTCCTGAAGCTGAGGCTCCTATAGCTTCAAAAGAAGATGTATCTGATTTTAAATAATCTGTATATTTTGTTCTATCATCTGTAGTGACATGGAATGTCGTAAAAGCTCCCTCAGAAGTGCTAGGTTCCATGTGGTCATCAGCAGTAGCTAAGAAAGCTAAAGCTAAAGATAATGTAAATATCAATCCTTTCATTTTTTTCTCCTAAATATATTATGAATTAAACTTTACACGAAAGTTATCTTAATCAGAAGCTTTAATGGCATCAGCTTTATTCTGGCCTCAAGGCAGAATATATTAAAGATCTTAGCTCCCTTCGTACTTGATAAGTAGAAGATGGAATAAGTTGAGTCATGAATATAACCAACATATCTTCTTTAGGGTTAATAAAAAAAACCGTACTTGCCATACCGCCCCAACCAAACTCTCCTATATCGCTGAGGGTTTGGGATTTAGCTGGATCCAACATAACAGAAAATCCTAGTCCAAAGCCTACTCCTGCATAAGGAGTTTCACTAAATGCGGACTCACTCATTTCTGTCAAATCCTTTCCATCTGGTAGATGATTTGTTGTCATTAATTCAATTGTTTTTCTTCCGATGATTCTCTTTCCATTAAGCTCACCCTGGTTTAAAAGCATAGAAGCAAACTGATAGTAATCAGACATTGTAGAAAAGAGACCTCCTCCTCCAGATAAGTAAGTTACATCTAAAGCAGGGGTTTCCATAAATCTTGGTTCTCCCGAAGGATTGTGTTCATATAACGAAGCTAACCTGTCCAGTTTTTCTTTAGGACAAGTAAAGTCAGTATCTACCATGCCAAGTGGCTCAAATATATATTTTTTAAAATATTCATCTAATTTGAGTCCTGAGATTTGTTCAACTAAATACCCTAAAACATCTGTTGAGATAGAGTAGTTCCATTTATCTCCTGGAGAAAATTCCAAAGGCATTTTAGAAACAGCTTCAATAAAATCATCTAGATTTTTTGGAGATTGGCTATTTATTTTTCTATAAGCAGAATCTACATTAGTTCTATACATAAATCCGTAGGTCAGGCCTGACATATGCGTGAGTAAATCTCTTATTGACATATGCCTTTTTGGTCTAGAAGTAATGAAATTGGGATATTCTCCTGCTTGAAAAACTCTTAAGTCTTTAAAAGAAGGAATATACCAATACACAGGGTCATCTAGTCTAAACTTACTTTGTTCTAATAATTGCATTACAGCTATGCTAGTCACTGCTTTTGTCATGGAGTAAATTCTAAAAATAGTATCGATTTGCATAGGTCTTTGATTTTCTCTATCCATAAAACCAAGAGCGTCTAGATAGGCTATTTCACCTTTTCTAGCTACTAGAGTTAGAGTGCCTACATATTTACCCTGACTAACGTAAGTTTCTTCTAAATACGATCTAACATTTTCTAATACTGATGAATCCAATCCTACAGATTCAGGGCTTACTACTTTCATTTTTTCTTTCCTAGACATATTGAATCTTATCTTAAACTATTAAAACAGACGTACAATAAACTGCAATTAAGTTTTAAGTAGATCAAAAAAAGATTATCATTAAGAAATATAAGTATAGAGGGAATCAAAATGCATGATTTAGTCATAAGAAATGGAAAAATAGTCGATGGAAGCGGTAACGAAGCCTTTATGGGCGATATTGCTATCGATGGAGACAGAATTACTAAAATTGGTTTTATCAAAGATCAAGGGAAAGAAGAAATAGATGCTGAAGGTCATCTAGTCACACCTGGCTGGGTAGACATTCATACTCACTACGATGGCCAAGTTTGTTGGGATTCCTACTTAACTCCTTCGTGTTGGCACGGGGTCACTACGGTGGTAATGGGTAATTGTGGTGTAGGTTTTGCACCTGTAAAACCTGGTACAGAAGAGTTTTTAGTTCAACTTATGGAAGGAGTAGAGGATATTCCAGGAGTAGCTCTTAATGAAGGAGTAAGTTGGGACTGGGAAAGCTTCCCTGAGTATCTTGATTCAATTGGGAAAAATAATTATGCCATGGATATTGGAGCAATGATTGGACATGGGCCAATTAGATCTTATGTTATGGGAATGGACAGATGCCAAGGTAAAGAAGAAGCCTCTGATAGTGAAATAGCTGAAATGGCAAAAATAACTAGGGAAGCCATTGAGGCAGGTGCTCTGGGATTTAGTACTTCTAGAACATACCTGCATAGAGATAAATTTGGGGAATATGTTCCTGGAACTGAGGCGACAGCCAAAGAAATGAGAAAGATTGCCAATACCATTGCTGATCTTGGTCAAGGTACCTTAGAAATAGTCTCTGACTGGATGGATCAAGATATTGAATTAGACTGGGTTAAAGAATTTGTAGAAAAGTCTGATAGAACTCTAACTTATGCTCAGACAGGTGGTAATCCACTTGAAACATGGAAATATTGTGAAGAAAATTTTCCAAAGGGTGTAAAAATAAGACCTCAATTTCCAGGCAGACCCACCGGTATGCTTTTTAGCCTAGAGTCGACAGTTCATCCTTTTATTGCTCATCCTAGTTATGCGGAGATAGCAGATAAAACTTTAGAGGAAAAAGTAGCTGCCATGAAAGACGAATCTTTCAAACAAAAGATGCTTTCTGAAGAACCTGCGGTTGATAAGAATCATATGATCTACACTCTAATGATGTCGTTTGATAAACAATTCCCTATGAATGAAATACCTGACTACGAACCTTCATATGAAGCCAGTATCGCTGGCATTGCTGAAAGCTCGAATAAGTCAGTCATGGAAGTAATGTA